>JBAUVX010000097.1:0-7766 GCA_049583465.1 Waddliaceae bacterium
CTCCACGTGGAATCTCTCCAACTATGTTTTAGGAGAATACCGGTATCTAAATCCATCTTCTCAGTTAGGGTACTATTCGGGGACAGCCGGGTCGCTTTTAACGGGCTTGGTTTATGGAGGAACAGAATTAAAAGGAATCAAATGGTTAGGAAGCGGTTTGAGGAAAGCTCTTGGTCCGATGCATCAAGTAGCACGCACAGGAAAAAGCTTTTATAATGCCGGTCGTGTCGCGAAGCTTGGAGGAGAAGGCACGGTAATGCGTGAGATTGCAGAATCTGTGAAAAAGGCCTCTCCTTTTACAACAAAAGGCATGAAGAATGTCCATCAATTAAAACTCCCAAAAGGGGGAGTGGCAAAAACAGCGTTGAAATATAGTGATAAAGTTGCTAGCCTTGAAAAAGAAATTAGTGATTGGCTTGGCAAGAATACTCGTTGTATCTTAAATGACGCCAAAGATCCAATTTTTCTTTCAAAAGACGGTCTTAGACGAGTCCGTTTTGACTTTAACAATAGTCATGGTCTACCTAAACACATGCATATAGAGCATAAGCCTTTCAAAAAATGGAGAGATCTCACCAGTGAACACTGGATTTTTCCAAACGATAGTTAGTTGTATGGAGCGAAAGAAATATTTTTTTCAAAACTCTACGATTAGGTTAGAAATTAGAGAAGATTCTGTTGGATGGTATCTATTTGCTTATCGCCCACCTTTTGAAAAACCATTTTGTGACTATCTCCAGGATACTAAAGAAGACATTTTTGAAGACGCTAAAAAAATGTTTGGGGTTGAATCAAGCCAGTGGAAAGAACTGAAATAAAATGAGTTTTTATAGTTGGTATGCTTTTCTAGCTTGGCAGTCTCTGATAAAGGCATCAACGACATGCATTAAGTGTTTTTTGTCCGAATCAGAGATTTTATCCAACGCCTCCAAACGCCTGATCATATCTTTGTCTTCCAGTGATTTAGGTTTGGAATGTGAGGTGAATAAAAAATCTAAAGTTACATCAAATGCTTTAGCAATCTTTCTTGCAACTTGAATAGAAGGAATCATCTTTCCTCTTTCGTACCTCCCCACAATCTGCCCAGAGGTGCCTATTATTTTCCCTAAATCGGGCTGGGACCACCCTTTTAACTTTCGTAATTTAATAATTTTTTCTGAAAAGACATCAATTATTCGGTAGAAATACCGGGCATATTTTTACTAAAACATTTGATGAATTAAGCGTAAGAAGGTACGATCTCAACCCCATTACCGGTGTTAAAATTTCTGAAACTAATCTCACCATTGCTTATGCTAGAGTCTCCGGCCACGGCCAATCTATGATGAATTGGGTAGCTATTTTAAGTTCTACAAAGCGGAGAGACATCACCAAGCACTCGGTAATCGTCGATCGGCAGATCTGTACCCATACTATAATCATGGAAATCATCACTGTTTTTTCTGCCCGCCTTTACGGAAGCCATAGTCGAAAAAACCAAAAGTTTATCGAAGCAGCCAAAGTCCTGATAGGGACTGTTGACAGATGCCCTTTGCAGCCGACTGACTCCTTGACGAAATTATGAAAATAGACCGAAAAGCGATCAGCAGGAATTTTGCAAGTGGGTTCCACAGACAGGTAAAAGGCTTATGAATATCAACGCTACTCGTTGGGTGGACTATCAGATGCAGCACGATGAAGATGAGGAAAAAACATTTGAACCTCCATCTGATAAGCCTACTTCCAACATGGCAATGCCTACTCAGCCCATTACGTCACATAAACCCCAGTCCCCCTCTCTATCATATTCACAACCTTCTCTTCAACCGTCGGAAGAACTATACGAATTTAATGAGCGACTTGTTGTATTGGAAAAAGCACACGACGTGTGTCAGCTACATAAAATTTACAAAGCACAAGTAATTGCACAAGAAGGATTTATCAACAAGCATCCTAGTATGAGGGGGTTTTATATAACCATTCACAGCCAACTTACAGGGATTTTTCTGGGTCTTTTTTCACTTGCTGGAGGTCTCGTCGAACGAGAAAAAAATCGTGGAAGCGATCTCTTTGCTTCTGGACTGTCAACACTTGTAGACTTCGGAGCCTTGATTCCTATCCCTATTGTAGCAAGTCTTGTCCCCCTCTTGGGAAAAATACTGACAATGCCTATACAGAACTATTTAGACAACAAACAATCTAATCGCATGAGAAAATCGGCAAACATCGTATTTGATCTCGATACAGGGAAAGAAGCGGCAAAAAAAACTGCTATGACGTTATGCGAACTCTATGAATACCAACTCAAACTGCTCACGGAAGAGGGAGGAGAAAAATTAGGTCGTTTTGCTTGTGTTAAGTTTTTAGACTTTCTAAAAGCCGGTCAGCTCAAAACTGATATGCCCCTCCATGAACAGTTCATCATGGCTTTGCAAGAACATCAACGTGGAATTGCGCGCAAAGCCAAAAACCAAATCGTCAGACAAACAGAAAAATGGAAACCAACCCGTGAATTTTTTGACTTTTTTGGAATCGACACGGAAGAGTTACCCGCCCATCGATTAACTGAAAAACCTCTGTATGCTAGTGAGCTGCTTAGTGAGTGCGGCATTCGCACTCATGAAGGAGACTATTACGCTAGCAAAGAAAATCAAGCTCATATTTATGGATTTCGCGTTGGGAGTAGAGACAACGCTCTCAATTTAGGCATGGAATGGAATCCGAATCCCTCTAAAGACTTGATGTGGGAGCCCATGTTCCCTAGGATCAATCAACATCAAGAAGATCGTAGTTCAGATGAAGAAATTGCATTGGATGCTAGCGAAGCTCTGATAGAAGCTGCCAACCGTTACACGAAAGCCGAAGTTGCCGGCTTAGCAGCTTTAGCAGAGGCTGAAACTGCTAAGTCACTTATTCTAGGTATGTCCGCCAATTTTGTCGATCTCGAGAATAGAGTGGGCGCTCTGGAAGCGAACATCGTGATTAGGAGAGATGGTTTTGCGTCTGCCTTTAAAAGAGTTCAGGACGGTTTACTGGCCTTTTACAGTACAAAGGAAAAAGGTCTGATCTCTCTCGCTTTTAGTGTTCGAACACTTGATATCAAGAATTCTTTTGTTCAGCTTGCTCTAGTCCAGGAAGAAACACAAAAGAAAAAGGAAAAAGGACTGAGACTTCAACTAAAGAAAGAAAAGCACAAAGAAGTTGAAGAAGGGATACGAGAGACGTTGCTTGAGGCATACGAGACCATCCATGCTGTTAAAAAACCTGTTGAGTTAGAAGCATTATTTGATCTTAAGCATCCCCAAAAAAATACCCCCTGCCAAAAACTCCTCTTACTCGGTCGAGCTGGAATCGGCAAAAGTACCCTTTGTCAAAAAATAACCCACATGTGGGCAACAGAAGGATTGTGGCGAGATCGTTTTCTTTATCTTTTTTGGATTCCCTTAAGAAATCTAACAGAGAACCGTTATCCTCATGGCCGGCATTTTTTAGAAAATATTTTAGCAGGAGAATGTTTTCTGCCCCAAAGTCGAGAAGAAGAACTTCATCTTATTCAAGACATTCGAGAAGTATTAAAAAATCATTCCAATCAAGTGCTATTGATTTTAGATGGTTACGATGAAGCAACCCGAATGCCAAGAGCCATCCACAGTCAGCTTTTCGAACGACCGGATCTTCCTAGACATCTGATGGTCACTTCCCGCCCTTATGGAACAGAAGCTATCAAGCAAAAGATGGATGCTACTCTCGAGAACATGGGTTTTACAGATACTCACATTGAGGAATACATTTTCAACTACTTTGGAAAAGATCATCGAGAGGAGTTAGTCCATTTTATAAGAGAACGCCGCGATCTGGCTACCATGGCACATGTTCCTCTCTTATTGGAAATGCTTTGCATCCTTTGGGAAGAAAAAAGGGAGAAAATCGCAGGGTTAACAATGGTAGAGCTCTATTCAGCCATGGGCGACTACGGCTTTGAACGTTATTTTTCCCGTCAAAAAGACTGCGACGCTCTTTTACAACAAAAAAGTCCACTCAAACGACAAGCTGAAAAATATATCGAACAAACAAAACTTTCTTCTGCATTGGGGAAAATAGCTTTTGAGGGGATTAAGCAAGGACAACTTCTTATAGAGGGACTCTTAATAAAAAATATTTTGAAAGAGCTCGACGTAGGCATTGAAGAGATCTATGAGTCGGGTTTTTTAAAAGCGACAGAAAGTAACGATAAAGAGTGCAAACCCAGTTATTTTATGCATCTGTCGATTCAAGAATACTTTGCGGCTTTTTACCTAGCAACGGGAGGATCGGGTGTGTATCGAGAGGTGATGATGACTCACAAGTATCACCCCTATATGCCGCTAATCTGGGCCATGTGCGCGGGACTTTTAGGGAATAGGCGACTAGGAGAGAAAGACTACAAAGAAGGTTGCCGGAGGGTCGGTGAGTTTTTTGCAGCCCTTTATGAAGAACCACGAGATCTTATCGGTAGGTATCAAAACAGGCTAGCAACTGCCTGCCTCAACGCTTGTGCAGATCGAGAAAATCTCTATCATCAAATAGAAGAACAATACAAGACAGTATCTTGTCTGCAAGATGTTGTTAAATTTTTTTTTACAACTAGGCCCGGGAGGCTTATTAGATCTCTCACTGGAATTCCAGAGTACATTGGTTATGAGACATCCACTTATTCAAAAGACCTTAAACGAGGGCATGAGCGACCCAGAAGCACATGTGAGAGGAAGAACAGTGGTGGTGCTTGGCAAGATCAAAGATCAGAGAGCGGTTATACCGCTCATTGAGGCATTAGGTGATGGGGATTGGGATGTCAGAAAAGCTGCAGCAGAAGCTCTTGGCGAGATTAAAGATGTGAAAGCAGTAAAACCCCTCATTAGAGCATTGGGCGATAGAGATGATGATGTGAGAAAAGCTGCGCTAGAAGCTCTTAGCAAAATTAAAGATGTGGCAGCAGTAAAGCCGCTTATTGAAGTATTGCATAGTAGGGATGGGCGTATCAGAAAAGCTGCGGTAGAAGTTCTTGGCAAGATCAAAGATCAGAGAGCGGTTATACTGCTCATTGAGGCATTAGGCGATGAGAATTCTTATGTCAGAGAAGCTGCGGCAGAAGTTCTTGGAGAGGTTAGGGATGCTGCAGCGGTAAACCCCCTTATTGAGGCATTGAGAGATGATGAGGAGGGGATCGTCAGAAAGGCCGTGGCAGAAGCTCTCGGAAAGATCAGAGATGTGGCAGCAGTAAAGCCACTCATTAAAGCATTGAGTGATGGAAGGTGGATTGTAAGGAAATCTGCAGCAAAAGCACTGGGAGAGATCAAAGATGTGGGAGCAGTAGAGCCGCTCATTGAGACATTATCCGATAGGAATGGGGATGTCAGAAAAGCTGTGGCAGAAGCTCTCGGCAAGACCGGAGATGTAGCAGCAGTAGAGTCGCTCATTAAAGCATTGAGTGATGGAAGGTGGATTGTCAGAAAAGCTGCGGCAGAAGCTCTTGGTCAGATCGGAGATGTAGCAGCAGTAAAACCGCTCATAAAGACATTAGGTGATAGGCAGTGGATTGTCACATGGGCTACCGAAAAAACTCTTAGTGAGGTCAAAGATGTGGCAGCGGTAAATCTGCTTATTGAGGCGCTAGGCGATGGAGAAAGGGCGGTCAGAAAACTTGCAGCAGAAATTCTTGGTGAAATCAAAGATGTGAAGGCAATAACACCACTCTTTCAGGCATTAGGTGAGGCATCAAACGATGATGAAAGCGATGTTGAAGAAGCTATCATAGAAGCTCTTAATGAGATCAGAAATGTGGCAGCGGTAAAGCTGTTTATTGAGGCACTAGGCGCGGGGGATGAGGATGTCAGATCAGCTGCAGCAGAAGCTCTTGAAGACATCAAAAGGATGGTAAAATCTTGGATTCAGTGGTTAGGAAATGTGGAACCGGCTATCAGGAAATTTGCAGCAGAAATTCTTGGCAAAATTAAAGATGTAGAAGCAGTAAAACCACTCATAAAGGCATTAGGTGATAGGGATAAGGATGTCAGAAAAGCTGCGGCAAAAACTCTTGGCAAAATCGGAAATATCACAGCAAAAGAATCACTCCGACAGGCATATATAATGGACGAAATGAATCAGGGTGTCAGTTCAGCTATAGTAAAAGCTATTGAAGAGATCGAAGATGTTGAGGAGGGGGCTAACTCACTCATTAGGGTCCTGGGCGCTGGGAATGAGGATGTCAGATTAGCTTTAGCAAAGACCCTTGGTGAGAACAAAAATCTGGCAGCAGCACAACGACTCATTGTGAAATTTGGCGTTGGATCGTGGATTGTCAGATCAGCTTTAACAAAGACCCTTAGTGAGAACAAAAATCTGGCAGCAGCACGACGACTCATTGTGAAATTTGGCGTTGGATCGTGGATTGTCAGATCAGCTTTAACAAAGGTCTTTAGCGAGAACAAAAATCTGGCAGCGGAACAACTTATTGTGAAATTTAGTGGCGGGTCGTGGATTGTCAGATCAGCTGCAGCAAAAGCACTTGGAAAACTCGGAGATGTGGAAGGGGTAAAAGCTCTCATTAGTGCGTTAGGTGATGGGGATTGGGATGTCAGATCAGCTGCAGAAAAAGCTCTTGAAGAGATTAAACATGAAGTAGCGGCACAACTCCTCATTAAAGCATTACGCGATGGGGAGAGGGTTATCAGGTTGACTGCAGCAGAAACTCTTGGCAAAATGAAAAACGTAAAAGCGGTACAACCGCTCATTGGAGCGCTGGGAGATAGAGAACGGGCAGTCAGGAAAGCTGCAGCAGAAGCCCTTGGCGAAATCGGAGATGCGGAAGTGGTAGAACCCCTGATTCATGTATTGAGAGATGAGAAGTGGGTTGTCAGAAAAGCTGCGACAGAAGCTCTTGGCAAAATGAAAAACGTAAAAGCGGTACAACCGCTCATTGGAGCGTTGGGCGATAGAGAGCGGGCAGTCAGAAAAGCTGCAGCAGAAGCTTTGGGCGAGATCAAAGATGCGACAGCAGTAAAGCCGCTCGGAGTATTATTGCGCGATAGGGAAATGGTAGTCGGAAATGCGGCAGCAGAAGCTCTAGGCAAAATCGGAGGTGCGGAAGCGGTAGAATCCCTCATTAAGGATTCTTCTGCGTCTGGAGTACAAGTTTTATGGGAGATGGACTATACGGATCTTTTACAAGCTGCTCTTGACTCTCATCAGACATTTGCTTTTAATATGGTTGTGATAAAAGCTTTTTTCAACAATCATCCTATTTTCTTAAATGGAAGTGATCAAGGCATGGATGATCTGATGTGTGGTCGAGATTGCCTTGTGCATTCAATTAATGAACAAAATAAAAAACGGATCAAAAAGGGCTTAAACAAAGCATTAAAAGAATTTTTTAAAGGCCACTTGCACTACTGATCGCTTATTCACACGGGTACTCTGATAAGCTTTCGTAATCGTTCCAAAAAATAGTCTGGGCGTCGGAAAGTTTCGCAGAAAGAGTATTTGCAACATCGCTTTTTCCTGAACCTGATACCCCGCAAATTCCAATAATGATCGCCGCTGCCAATGCCATCGCTTATTCTCCCTTTCTTGGCCCGGTACTTGCTCCTGCGGAAATATTCCCAACCAGCAGAGCGCTTTCCTATCATCACCCCATGGGCGAATTGTTAATGCGTTATGAGACCTTCAAACTGTAAAGGCTCGTTGCCTAATTCCATATTCAGTTTGACACACACCGTATGAGCTAGCAATTTTCTCCAAAATCGAGAAGC
>JBAUVX010000098.1:0-5688 GCA_049583465.1 Waddliaceae bacterium
TGAGGAAAAGTTGGTTGATGGCCTTCATCGAATCATAAACGGATTTTGAACTTAGAACTGCCCCCGTCCTTTCTCTCTGTGCTCTCTGTGTCTCTGTGTTTTACACTAACAACCATGCTTTAAATGATCCGTAAAAATAATTACGAGTCAGAAGACCATGAAACGATGGGAAGTAGTGAAGACCATCCTAATCCTCCCTGGGAAAAGATCTTAGTTGAGTACTTGGCAGCTGCTTAAAATTGTCCAACCTTCAAATTTGTACAAAGCCGAGATTATAACATACTTTAATTTTTAATTAGCAAGTGTTTTGTGATAACTGCCATTTTCCCTTGCTTTCTTTGTAAGGACCGAAAACGATAAAGATGATGGATTCTAACACATTTACAGTGTCGAGGCTTCTACAAGTTTAGAACTTTTTTAAGCTCTTCGGCTTGCATCCACCGGCTGTTTGTATTTGAAGCATAGGAAAAATTTTTCGGTGGAGCTTTCCCTTTCCGCCCTGCTAAAAACTTTTTCAATAGCGAAGGACGGCTCAAAAAGATTTCCGGAACGATGATGTAATGATCGTCAAACTCTAAGGTATGGCTCCCATCTTCGACGCTGATCATCAATTCATGGAGTTTTTCCCCTTCCCGTTTACCGATGACTGTGTGGGGGAGTGTTGGAGCAATGGCTTTGGCAAGATCGACGATTTTCATGCTGGGAATCTTGGGAATAAAGATCTCTCCTCCCCTGGAAAGGGGAAGGGCTTTGATCACGAACTGCACAGCTTGATCGAGCGTGATCCAGAATCGCGTCATCTTTTCATCGGTGATCGGCAGCAATTCGGCCCCTTGTTCAATCATCCCTTTCCACATCGGAAGGATGCTTCCACGGCTATCGAGGACATTTCCGTAGCGGACAATAGAGAAGATGGGAAACCTTTGAACGCCAACATAGGAATTTCCTGCAATAAACAGTTTGTCGGCACATAACTTCGTGGCGCCATAGAGATTCACGGGGTTCACCGCTTTGTCGGTTGAAAGGGCAATCACTTTTTTCACCTTGGAGTCGATGGCTGCGTTAATGATATTCATGGATCCGATGACATTGGTACTGACAAATTCCGTAGGATTGTATTCGGCAACGGGAACCTGTTTGAGCGCTGCGGCGTGAATGATAATGTCAACGTCGCGAAAGGCGCGCATCAGGCGGGAAGTGTCCCGAATGCTTCCAATAAAGTAGCGAATTCTCCGGTCGTTATACACGGGGTCGATTTGGCGCATTTCCCATTGTTTCCATTCATCTCTGCTAAAGATGATGACTTTACGGCACCGGGTTGTGCTAAGAATTTTTTTGGCGAAAGCTTTGCCGAAACTCCCCGTTCCTCCTGTGATTAAGACTGATTGGTCTTTAAAAATGTCCACGATTTTCGGTCCTAAACCCGCGTTAAAAAGGTTTTGGAAGAAGCAATGGGAAAAAAGAACCAAAATGTGGAATAAGATGGCAGATTCGAGTGGGAGATAGGCTCATAATTCCTTGAGATCTATTAATATTTTGGATATAATCAATCTAATCTTTAATTACCTTAGTTTCGGAATTTTTTTACAGTAGTTTTCCAAAATGGCAAAAACATATGACGAAAGCACAGTCAAAACTCTTGATGCTTTAGAGCATATCCGATTACGGACAGGGATGTACATTGGCCGCTTAGGGGATGGCTCCCACCCTGATGATGGCATCTATATTTTGGTCAAGGAGGTAATAGACAATAGCGTTGATGAATTTATCATGAACCACGGAAAAAAAATCATCGTTCATCAAGATCCGGAGTCCGGAAAAGTCATGGTGCGCGATTTCGGCCGGGGAATTCCCCTTGGGAAGGTCGTCGAGTGCGTAAGCGAGATGAATACCGGTGCCAAGTACAACGACGATGTCTTTCAGTTTTCCGTGGGTCTCAATGGGGTAGGAATGAAGGCTGTGAATGCCTTGTCTGATTATTTTCTTGTGAGAAGCCACCGCGAGGGTAAGTTTTTGGAAGCAGAGTTTTCCAAGGGAAAACTGCTAAGGAAAAAGGGGGGCAAAACCCAAGAGCCGGATGGAACTTATATCGAGTTTGTTCCCGATCGGGACATTTTCAAGAAATACGCGTTTGACAATGAGTATATTTTGAAGAGAATCGCGAATTATGCCTATCTCAATAAAGGGCTTATTCTTGAGTATAATGGCGAGAAGATTGCATCAAAAAACGGGTTATTGGACTTGATCAATGTTGAAGTGACTGAAGATCGCCTGTATGAACCCCTCTATTTTAACAGTCAATACCTTGAATTTGCCTTCTTGCACACCCAAAGCTATGGAGAGAGTTATTTCTCCTTTGTCAATGGCCAATATACTTCCGACGGCGGCACCCACCTTTCCGCCTTTAGAGAAGGCCTCTTGAAAGGGGCGAATGAATATGCAAAGAAAAATTTTCAAGGGGTTGATGTGCGAGAGGGAATCGTCGGGACTGTTGCCGTTAAAGTTAAAGAGCCGATTTTTGAATCGCAAACGAAGAACAAACTGGGCAATACAGAGCTTCGTACCCCCCTCGTTCAAGAGGTTAAGACAGCTGTTGTGAATCTTCTCTATCAAAATCCCGAAGTTGCCAAGATCATCATTGAGAGGATCGCCTTTAATGAGAAGGTCAGGCGAGAGTTGTCAGCCGTGAAAAAGGAGGCAAAAGAGAAGCAGAAAAAAATTTCTTATAAAATTCCCAAGTTAAGAGACTGCAAGTATCACGCAGGAGATAAGGCAAAGGAAGGGGAAAGGACGATGATTTTTCTGACAGAGGGAGACTCTGCAAGTGCCTCGATCATTGCATCGCGCGATCCGATGACGCAGGCAGTCTTTTCTTTAAGAGGGAAACCGTTGAACGTTTTTGGAATGAAAATGGACCAGCTGTATCGGAATGAAGAAATGTTTAACGTGATGAGTGCGTTGAACATTGAAAACGACATTGCCAACCTTCGTTATCAAAAGGTCATTTTAGCCACTGATGCCGATGTCGACGGGATGCATATTCGGAATCTTCTCATCACCTTTTTCCTGACCTATTTTGAGGGGTTGGTCCTCAATGGCCATCTCTATATTTTGGAAACGCCATTGTTTAAAGTGCGCAATAAGGAGAAAACGATCTACTGTTATTCGGAAGAAGAGAGGGATCGGGCTATGAAAACGTTGAACAAAAGCAGTGAAGTGACCCGCTTTAAAGGGTTGGGGGAGATTTCGCCAACAGAATTTAAACAGTTTATCGGTGAAGACATCCGTTTGATTCCCGTTACCGTCAAATCGTTTTCCGATATTAAGCCCACCCTGCAATTCTATATGGGAAAAAACACCCCGGAGCGGAAACAATTTATCGTGAACAACCTCATTAATGAAGAGCAATAGGGCATGGAAGATCTTAAACTCCTGATGCAGCATAACTACATCAAGTACGCCTCTTATGTCATCCTCGACAGGGCGATTCCCGATGTCGTCGATGGACTCAAGCCCGTACAAAGGCGGATTTTGCATACTTTGTGGACCATGCACGATGGGAAGCTGCACAAAGTTGCCAATGTTGTCGGACAAACGATGGCCTTTCATCCCCACGGCGACATTCCCATTAAAGATGCCTTAGTCAACTTGGCCAATAAAGGTTTTTTTTTAGACCAGCAAGGAAATTTTGGCAATACTTTCACCGGAGACCCCCCTGCAGCTTCCCGATATATTGAAACACGTCTCTCCCCATTGGCAAAAGAGACCCTCTTTAATCCTGATCTTACCGAAACCATTTCCTCTTATGATAGCCGCAATCAAGAGCCCGTGTCCTTGCCGGCAAAAATTCCCGTTGTGCTCATGCAAGGGACGAGTGGAATTGCCGTCGGCATGTCCACACAAATTTTTCCTCACAATTTTGTCGAGCTATTGGAGGCAGAAATTGCGATTCTCGAAGGGAAAACGTTCGAAATTCTTCCGGATTTTTTTACCGGAGGGACAATGGACGCTTCCGAATACAATAAGGGAAAAGGAAAGGTGAAGCTGCGCGCTCGCATTGAAGTTCCCGACCCCAAAACCCTTGTGATTACCGAAATTTGCTATGGAACGACGACAGAGTCTTTGATGCGTTCCATCGAAGAGGCTGCAAGGCGGGGAAAGATCAAAATCGACGCCATCAATGACTACACGGCAGATCGGGTCGAAATCGAGATCAAGCTTCCTCGCAGTCAGTATGCCGAGGAGTTGATTCAAGCCCTATATGCCTACACAGAATGCGAGGTGGCCCTGAATTCTTTTCCTGTGGTCATTAGAGACAATTTTCCCTGGGAAGCCAATGTTGATGAGATCCTGACATATCATGTCCATCTTCTCAAGGGGTATTTGGAAAAAGAACTTGACATTGAAAGAGGCCGAATCCTCGAAAAGATTTTCGACAAAACATTGGAGCAGATTTTTATTGAAAATCGACTGTATCAAAACATTGAAAACATCGGGACTTTTGACCAGATTCACAGAACAGTGGAAAAGAGTCTGATTCCTTTCCATCAACACTTAACGCGAGTTCCCGCTCAGGAAGATAGAGAAAAGCTTCTTGCGATCCCCATTCGACGGATCTCCCGTTTTGATCTCGAGAAAAACCAAAAGGACATTGTTGCATTGGAAAAACGGCTAAAGCAGGTGGAAAGAGATCTCAAAAATATCAAACACTATACGATCAACTACTTGCGAGAACTTATTGATAAATATGGCAAAGAATCCCCAAGAAAGACAGCAATCCAAACCATAGAAAAACTCGATATTCGATCGATCTCAACAAGACAATTGACGGTAGGCTACGATCTGAAAACAGGATTTATCGGGACAAAGGTTTCCGGTAAGGAAACGTTGACGTGCACGAATTATGATAAGCTTCTCATGATGTATGACGACGGTACCTATCGAATCGTCAATATCCCTGAAAAGCAGTACATGCATCAAGGCAACAGCCAGTCGGTGTATATTGGGATAGCAGATAAAGAAACCATTTTTAGCGCTGTGTATAAAGATCCAAACACCCATCAATGTTTTGCTAAACGATTTGCGGTAAAAAAATACATTATTGACAAAGAATATTGTTATATTGAACAGGGGATGAAACTGGAATTGCTCACTGTAGAGCCTGAAGTGCTCGTTGAGTTGCATTTCATTCCCAAAGTGAAGCAAAAAATTGCAAAAACCCGTTTTTCTTTTCAACAGGTGTTAATTAAAGGAGTTTCAGCTAAGGGAATCAAGATGACAAACAGAGCGGTAAAAAAAGTCAAAGTTGTGAAAAATGGACGTTGAGTGCCTGCCGAAAGAGGGGTCTTCTTTGCTATTCACCCTGACTATCAATGGGGAGGTGCGGGGGGATATCCATGCAAAAATTTTTGGTCAACCCCCGACAATTGCGTTAAAAGGAAAAACACGCGCTGACTTAATAAAGGCTTTTTACGATCTCGAATATCGATATGCTAAGACGTATATCCTGAAGCGGCTCGCAATCAGAGCCTGTCACTCACAAGAGCTTAGCGGAAGTCTTCAGCAGTTGCTTGTTTCTACAGAGACCATTCAAAGAATTTTGGAAATGTGCCGCACCATGGGTTATATCGATGACCAAGATTGGATGGAAGGCTTTATCCGACGGCAGCAAAGGCTAAACGCCGGGCC
>JBAUVX010000099.1:0-5344 GCA_049583465.1 Waddliaceae bacterium
CCTTGGCATATTAGGAGTAGTAGCAACTCAACTTTTGAAACTTAGGGATCTCAGTAGGCAACAACCCGATAGGTTGGCAGAAGAACTCGTGGAGAAAGAAATTGTGGACATAGTGAAAAAAAAGTTCGCGTTAACAGGAGAAATCAGTCTAAAAGAACTTTGGAGGCGCATAGCTATGATGGGAGGGTTTTTAGGGAGGAAATCTGACGGAAATCCGGGATGGCAAACAATTTGGAAAGGCTGGCTACGTATTCAAGATATGCTAGAGGGAATGGCTTTGGTCAAAAATTGAGGGTAAGGACAAGCCCAAATGGTGCTTTGTTGCACCGCTGCTGAAACGTGATAAAAGTAATATTTGTAATTGCTGAATAATATGGAGAAAAATATAATTTTTTTAAACTTAATAACCAAGATTATTATGTTTAAATTCATTCATACAGCTGATATTCATCTCGATTCTCCCCTTAAAACCTTGGCTTTGAGGGATTCTCAAATTGCAGAACTTGTTGGAGGAGCAACACGCCGATCGTTTGAGAAGATTATAGACCTTTGTCTTACTGAGCAGGTAAACGCGCTTATTATCGCCGGCGATCTCTATGATGGAGAACAGCGGAGCATGAAAACTGCAGCATTTTTAGTTGAACAGATGCGTCGCCTTGAAGGCGCTGGCATTCGAGTTTTCATGATCCGAGGAAACCACGATTCTGAATCAAGGATTACACAACATCTCGAATTTCCAAAGAATGTTCGTATTTTCACTGGCAACGGCGGGGTAGAAGAACTCAGGGATCTTGGTGTAGCCATTCATGGTGTGAGTTATGCAGAACGCCATGCACCTGAAAGTCTACTGTGCAAATATAAGTCTCCTATTCAAGGGCTAATCAATATTGGGATTCTACATACCAGTTTGACAGGAGCAAAAAACCATGATAACTATTCACCTTGTTCATTAAGTGATCTTATAGGACATGGATTTAATTATTGGGCTCTTGGCCACATTCATCAACGTAGGGTTTATTCTGACACCTTTCCCTGCATTGTTATGCCGGGCATCCCACAGGGCCGAGATATAGGGGAAGAGGGCCCTAAGTCCGTAACGATTGTCGAAATTTCCGACAAACATATGCAGATTGATGAACGCTTTGTGGCCGATACCGAATTTCAGAGGGTGCAAGTAGATCTCTCAAATGCTCGAGAATGGCAGCAGGCTTTAGAACTACTTAGAAGTGATCTAGGATCAAGACAAAAATATGTTAAAGCCAGCAACTTGATTTGTCGCATTACTCTTGTTGGATGTTCGCCGCTTTATTGGCGTTTATACAGGGACTTTGATCTCTTTGAAGCTCAAGTTAAACAAATAATGCAAGAATTTGACGGACTTTTTCTCGATGATATAAAAATCGATATGGAAGAATTGGCTTCGACGGCTGATAGTATGGACCCTACCATTGAATTAGGGGGCTATATGAAGGACGTAATGATGAATGATGCTTTTCGTGCCAAAGCCTTTTCGTTTTTTGAAAAGGCTGTTCGTCAATTGCCGCAAAATCTTCGAAATGATTATGGTGTTGATAAAGCTGGCCAAGAAGATGTTATTCAGCGTCTCATTGCCGAAGGAATTACCAATGTGATTGCTTCGCTTAAGGGTAGCGGAACTGAGTCGGAGGTGATTTAATTGCGGCTGCGTTGCCTCAAACTTATTCGCTATGGTCACTTTACAGACTTCTCTTTAGATTTTGGAGAGCGTCCACAGAGCGGTTCAGACTTCCATATTATCTTTGGAGAAAATGAAGCAGGAAAATCGACTGCAATTAATGGATTTTTTGAATTGCTTTTTGGAATTCACAATCAAAGCAAATATGGATTTCAACATAGTTATGATAATCTTCGTATAGGCGCGATACTTGAGTTGGATAATAGAACCGTCGAGCTTTCAAGAATTAAAGGCCGTAGAGATACTCTGAGAGACGTCAAAGATAAGCCAATACCTGAAGATATATTAAAGTCCGGACTTTACGGACTTTCCGGTGATTCTTATCCCAAAATGTTCTGCCTCAATGAAGAGACACTTGAAAAAGGCGGTGAAGAAATTCTTGCAAGTAAAGGAGATGTAGGTCGTTTGCTCTTTAGTGGAACAGCGGGTTTAGCTGAATTAAATCCGGTTTTAGAAAAACTTCAGGATCAAGCAGACCAAGTCTATAAAGAAGGTCGGCATCAGGATGAGATCTCCAATTTGAAGAAGCAGCTTCAAGAACTTGATGATGAACGAAAGAAATTAGACATCCAATCCACAAAATATAAGCAGTTAGCAGCCACACGTGAGAGGGCAGAAGAGGCATATAAGCAATCCCGCAAACGACGAGATGATATTTCCAGAAACCATTCCAACCTCCAGTCGCTCAAAAATGCATTTCACATAAGAACAGCATTATTAAAACTTGAAAAAGAACTTGAAAATGTTGTCAATCTTCCTGATTTTCCGGTAGGCTGGGTGGAGGAAGTGACACGTCTGCAACAAGAAAAACAAACTCTCCTGGAAACACAAGGAGAGGCCCAAAATAATATATATAGCGACAAACAGCAACTTTCCCATCTTGAAATCGATCCGATTATAAACAAACAGGAAAAATTTAAAGCTATTGAGAATCTTAAAGCGCGCTTTGAGGCAGCGGAAGAGGAACTTCCTCAACTACGTGCTGATCTCCGCGATATCGAAATTGATCTAGACGAGATACGACAAAAACTCGGTGTAGATAAATCCTGCAAACTAAACGAGTTTGTCATTCCTGAGGACACTATTGACCATTTAAAAGAGCTTTTGGATGAAGAGGCATCCCTAAAACTAGACTCAAAGAATGCAGAAGAAGAACTCTCTCGTGCTAAAGATGCATTACAGAAAGAACTGAAGGGAAAAGAAAACTGTCCAACACCCAGCGGCAAGGTATTGGAGCTTGAGGCTTTATTCAATGGCTATAACGACAAAGAAGAGGATCCGCAAAAGTGTGTAAATAACGCTAGGAAAGCCTTAGCTCAAAAGAGCAGGGATATTGACGAGGAGCTTAAAAATTTGGCTCCTTGGAGATGTCTAACGCAGGAAATTAAAAATCTCGAATTTCCAACAACCGTCCAAGCAGAGTCTTTGTCCAAAAAAGCTAAAGAACTTAAAGAGAACCTTAACGATTTAAAACTAAAACAAAATCTTCATAAACAGGATCATGCCTCATCCACGAGAAAAATGAAACTTCTATCAGGCTGCATCACTGAAATTTCCGATGACAATGCAAAAAAATCTCGTAGAGAGCGTGAGAAAGCCTGGGAAGAGCACCGAAAGAAACTTGATACTGCGTCTGCTGGTGCATTTGAAAAAGCTCTTATCAATGATGACAATATTCGAGATAAAAGATTCTCTGCAGCAGATCAGCTTTCGCGTCTTCGTGCAACAGAAGAGCAACTTGTAGAAACGGAGAGCTCTCTAGAAACTATTTCTGATGAAATTCTAGAGATAGAAAATGAGCTTGCAGTACTAAGAAACGAAATGCGTTCAGCGCTTTCCAATGCAAAACTCCCCGATGACTTTAAGGCTGAATCTCTACCGGAATGGCTTAAAGGTCTTCAGCGATTACGTAAACTTGTCGAAGAAAAGGATGAATGCTGCAACGAGCTAAATCAAGCTGAGAATGAGGTCAACCACCAGAGAACAGTGCTTTTTCAAGCATTAAAAATGAACGGAGCAGAACTATCGGAAGCTCTCAATTTAGGAGATCTTCGCGCAATTACTAAGGAATTTCTAAAAAAGACGAGTGAAGAACGGAGGAAGCATGACGCAGCAGTAACTGCACTTTCAATGGCCGAAAATGAAGTGCAGAGTCGCAATAAGAATGTTGAAATTTCATCTACCCAGATAAAAGAATGGGAAAATAAATGGAATAAAGTAGTAGAAAAATGCTGGCTTAAAGCAAAAACTGCAGGTCAAGTACGAGCTCTGTTAGGACTTTTTAAAGACCTGGCCTCCAAATTAGCAAATAAAAAAAAGCTATCTCAAAGAATCAATGAAAAAGAAGCTGCGCAAAATAATTTTTTTACATCCGTTGTCAATCTTGTTCGCTCTCTCGGTTTGGAAGAGAAAAATAATAAGATATCACAATTTTCAGACCTTCAGAAAAGTCTAGACAAAGCTCAAGCAATGCAAACAGAGCGTATTTCCACTGAAAGCAGTCTCAAACAAGCCGAAAAACAACTTGAAAAGGCAGATGGAGCCCTTTACAGAATCGAAAAGCGAGTGCAAGAAATGGCTGCCCATTTTTCAATCTCCAAAGAAACGGTAACTCTTGATTGCCTTGCTTCCAACCTTAAGCAAGCAGAGAAGAAAAATGAATTATTAAACTCAATATCGGAGAGAGAGATCAGCCTATTTGAGAATCTAGGGGTGAAGAGACGAATTGAAGCAGAGGAAAAGTTTGCTGGTATTGCCTTTGATGAGATTGAGCAAAGATTAGCTGAAATCAAAAGAGATTTGGAAGAGGCGGGTCAGAATCTCGAATACCGGATTGAAGAACGTAGAGACGCACATAAAGAAATCCAAAATATTGGAGGGGATGTTGAAGTAGCAAGACTAAACGAAAAGCGTCAGGGAATTTTGCTAGAGATTTCTAAAAAAGCCAACCGTGCTCTTGCACTCCACCTAGGTTTAATGGCAGCTGAGCATGCCCTTGCCACCTATAGAGAACGTCATCATTCTGAACTTCTAATGCAAACAGCAGATGCTTTCAGGGCAATCACTGGCGGCGCTTTTTCTAGTCTGTCTACACAGAACAATCAAGCAGGTGATCGTCTGATTGCAGTACGTTCGGATGAGCGATCCATAGCCGCCGAAGAAATGTCAAAAGGGACTCGTCATCAATTGTATCTGGCTCTTCGCTTGGCTGCATATCATCGGTTTTGTAATAAAGCAGGGTCTTTGCCCTTTATCGGAGACGATATTATGGAGACATTTGATGATCGTCGATCCGAGTCAGCAATGCGCCAGCTTAGAGAGATTGCAAAGAATGGGCAGGTACTCTATTTCACACATCATCAGCATTTATGTGATATCGCAAAGAAAGTCTGTGGTAAAGGTGTTGTGATTCATGAAATTCCAAAATATAGTATTTTTGACTAATAAACCTCGAAATGTCAATCAGTCGACCCTGAAAAAGTATGATTTTTTTGATTTTCCCTAGAGAAATAGGGGTGAAATCGGCTCAAAAAATATGGTAAGCTTTGCAAGTGTTGTATTTAACTTAATTCAAAACCTTGCAATTTCATCATGATCCCAAAGAAGACAAATCACTCACAGGGTCGGCTT
>JBAUVX010000100.1:0-2722 GCA_049583465.1 Waddliaceae bacterium
TCCTAATTTGACAAATGGCGAGGTGATAACCATGGAAATTGTAGGCGAATTTTTAGGAAAAGACTGTGATAAAACAATTTGGGAGTACTTTAAGAGCCATTGGAAACACTTTTTCCCAAACATTCCCGACAGGTCTAACTTTGCAAAACAAGCAGCTAACCTTCACATAGTTAAGAGGCTGCTTCAGGAACGTTTAGCGACTGTCTTAGGGGCTTTTAGCGACACTCTTCATTAGGGTTGGGCAAGGAGAGAAGCGCAGTAGATGCGTGTCTAAAAAAAGATGGCTGCCGGGAAATAGGTCGCAACCCGGGGTTTAAAAAGGATTGGGGGTATCAATGAATTGGTACCCTAAATCGTAGTGAACCTTAAGGTGTTCTCCTAAAGCCTTAGGCCCTACCTTTTCTGTCGCTGCATGCCCCATGGCAAAAAAGTTAATATGTTCTTCATAAGCTTGATGCCAGGCCGGCTCATCAAAATTGCCCGTAATGAAGCAGTCAGCACCCTCTTTGGCAGCTTCCGTTAACATTTTGTAGGCTCCCCCGGAAACGAGTATTGCCGTTTCCACCGTTTGCCTGCCTCCAAGGGCACTGTGAGAAGGGTGTTGATAGTACTTTTCAAGCAGCCGTTGGAAATCACGGACTGGAATCTTTGGAAAATGCCCCTTCACCCCCAAGAATTTTCCGTTCACTTCGCCAAAAGGTTTGAGATCTTGCCAGTTCATCTCTTTTGCAGCCTTCCAATTGTTGCCGCATTCCCGGTGGGCATCAAGAGGGAGATGATAGGCGATCAAGGAAATCTCATGTGTCAGCAATAAACGCAATTTCTCCCTTTTTGTCCCGCTGATAGCATAGCTATCCCCTTTCCAAAACATTCCGTGATGGACAATCAGAGCATCGACTCCCTCATCCACTGCTGCTTGAATCGTCTCTAAGCTTGCGCTGACTGCTGCGGCAATTTTTCCAATATTTTGCGCTCCCTCTACATGGATCCCATTCGTCGAATAATCGCTAAACGATTGAGCGTCCAGAAGTTGGTCAAGATAAGCACAAAGTTCTTGTAATGTAACCACTGGACATCCAATAATGCGGTTTAAGAAAAAGGTACATCAAATATCAGCCCTTGTAAACAATTAATGTCTCATCCTTCCACTTCAGAACAGGCAATTGCCAAAGAGGCAGTTGGAAAAGCTGCTGCTGATTTGATTGGCAATGGCATGATTGTCGGCCTCGGAACGGGAACGACGGCAGCCTATTTCATTTCCTATTTAGGAAAAAGATGCCGTCTTGGCTTGGAAATTCAAGCTGTGACCACCTCTTCTCGTTCTTTGAAGCAAGCAAGAGAAGAAAAAATTCCCATCATCGATGTGAACACAGTTTCTTTTTTGGACATTGCCGTTGACGGGGCCGATGAAATCGACCCTCAAAAGCGAATGATTAAAGGGGGAGGAGGAGCGTTATTTAGAGAAAAGGTGATTGCCAATATGAGTCAGGAGTTTCTAGTCATCGTGGATGAGAGCAAATTAGTGGCGCATTTAGGCCATTTTCCATTGGCTGTGGAAATTTCTCCCTTTGCCTATACGGCAACACTTTTCCAACTGAAAAAGAAAGGCTATCCGGCTACAGTGCGTAAAGATAGCAAAGGAGACTATTTCCTAACGGATAATGGAAACTACATTGCTGATGTTCAGCTGCAATTCCCCTGCATTGAACCGGAAAGCGATCATGAAAAAATCAGCGCCGTCCCCGGGGTGATTGAAACGGGATTTTTCTTTAATTCGGCAGGCCGTGTTCTTGTGGGCTATTACGATAAACAGATTAAAATCCTTGATTAGGACCATTTTCATGTTAAGTGAGCTTGTGCAATTATCTTTTGATAAAATTATGCAAACCAAATCCTACACCGTGGTGATCCTATCGGGGATGGACAAACGTTTTGCTATTTACACTGATCCGAGCGTTGGTCGAGTTTTACAACTCTATCTCACAGGAACAGAGAAACCCAGGCCTCTAACACATGATCTCATCGAACTGATCATAAAAGGATTGGACATCCGCATCAAGCAAGTTGTCATCAATGATATCCAAGACACCATTTACTTTGCCCGTCTATTTTTGGAGCAATACCGGGATGGTATACGGCATATCCTTGAGGTCGACTCTCGGCCAAGCGACTGCATTATGCTTGCTTTGATGTGCAATGCTCCCGTCTACTGCACGAAGGAAGTTCTCGAAAATACCGTTCTCGTTGAAGAATAGGAAAAATCCCTGCAAGACTCAAGAATTGGATTTGGGCAACGCGAAAGCTCCCGCGATTGAACGATCGCAAGAGGGTCCATATTCATCATATGGACCCTCTACCCCACATTCCGCATGTTGCGCGGGCGATTTCGGTTGATAATGCGCAGGTACTAGTTTCACCACTCATTTAAAGCATGGTTGTTAGTGTAAAACACAGAGACACAGAGAGCACAGAGAGAAAGGACGGAGGCAGTTCTAAGCTCAAAATCCGTTTATGATTCGATGAAGGCCATCAACCAACTTTTCCTCATGAAAGTTAATCAGTAATCCAACCTGTAAATTTAGCAATCGCAAATGCAAAAGGGTCTGAGCCTTATCAACAGGATGCACTGCAGTTTTAGCTTTCAGTTCTACCACGATTAGCTTATTGATCAATAAGTCAGCTCGGAAGCCACATTCCAATTGAACTTCATCATAAAAGACAG
>JBAUVX010000101.1:0-6232 GCA_049583465.1 Waddliaceae bacterium
AATGTTGCTTGATGCTTTACGGTTAAAGCTGTAGCCAGACTCTGGAAATTTTTTTGCTTTTTAAGTCTATAACTTCTAATGGGATATCTTCGAATTCCCGGAATAAGTTACGTTGAAACCAGGGAACTTGTCGTTGAACTTATCAACCACACTACCACTCAAAAGGGTCTTGTCATTCAGGCTGAAAAAGATTCAAAATAATCCTATGGAGGACATTTTTACTTTGCCTTGACAGCAAAAAGAAAGACGGTCATGAAATATAAATTTTTAATAACGAGCAGCTTAAACTTCTGCGGCTTTCTCCGCTGAGGCACTAATGATCGTCTCGATATTTTTCTTCGATAATCCCGGAACTTGTTGAAGATTTTCTTTTGACGCCGCTAGGATATTTTTGACGCTTCCAAAATGGCGGAGCAACCTTTTCTTCTTAATGGGGCCAATGCCCGGAAGGGTATCAAGAACGCCGGCAAAGAGAGATTTGCCTCTCCTCTTTCGATGAAAGGCTAGGGCTGTACGGTGAGCTTCATCTCTGATCCTCTGCAGAAGAAATAAAATCGGAGAGTGTTTTTTTAAAAGAATCGGATCTTTCACATTGGGTAAAAACACCTGTTCTTGAGTGATTCCTTTATCGTGCCTCCCCCTCTCTTTTGCGAGGGCAATCGCATCGACAGAGATGATATTCAGCTCTTTCAGTACCTTCAGTGCAACATTGAGATGCCCCTTCCCTCCGTCGACGAGCAATAGATCCGGCAAGTCTTCTTCTTCTTCAGCACGCTTAAAACGGCGCAAGAGAACCTCATACATCGCCCCATAATCATCACTCGTTTCTACCGTGCGCATCTTGTATTTTCGATAGCGGCGGCTGTCCTTTTCTCCATCGGTGAACGTCACCATCGCCGCAACAGGCTCCGCACCCGAAATTGTGGAAATATCAAAGCATTCGATTCTTCGCGGATATCGGGATAAATGGAATCTTTCCTGCATTTCCAACAATGTTCTTTCCAGGATTGCGTGGATGTCTTTTTCCTTTTTGTATGTCGCCACGGCATTAAGACGAGCTATATCTACCATCGCCTTTTTATTCCCGCGCTCGGGAGCGTGAATCCATACCTTGCGGGGCCGTGTCTCTGATAGCAGCTCTCCAATCACGCCGCATTCCTTAACTTCTATCGGCAATAAAACCTCTCGAGGAAGCTCTTCCATTTTTTCATAGTACTGCAGCAAAAACGTCTGGAGCAGTTCTTCGTCGTCTTGCGCAATTGCTTCAAAATGATGATGCCGTGTTCCTGTCAATCTCCCCCCTCGGAAGAACATCAGGACAAGAACACTATCCTTTCCTTCGCGATAGATGCCGATCACGTCGGCATCGATACCTAAGGGCTTGTCCACGTGCTGTGTTTCGATTGTCTTCTCAATTTGACGAATCGTGCGCAAAACAGCGCCGGCTTTTTCAAATTCAAATTCTTTTGCGTAATGGTCCATTTCAACATAGAGATCTCTGACAATTTCTTTGTCCTGTCCGCGCAAAAATCTCACCGTTCGCTTCACTAACCCATCATATTCATCTTGTGTGCATTTCCCCACACATGGGGCGACACAGCGTTTGATGTCGTAAAGAATACAAGGACGGGTACGCCGGGCAAATTCCTGATCGGAACATTGACGCATCGGAAAAATTTTATGGAGTAAATCAAGAGTTTTCCTTGCCGCGCTTGCGTTTGTATAGGGTCCAAAGTAGAGTCCATCAGCTTTGGGTTTACCGCGATATCTCACAATATCGACTCTAGGCCATTGATGTTGTGCGACTTTTAAAGCGATATAACTCTTGTCATCTTTAAGCAGAGCATTATATTTAGGCCGATGTTGCTTGATAAGATTGTTTTCAAGAAGGAGCGCCTCTTTTTCCGATCGAACAATCACCGTTTCAATCTCTTCAATTTTGGGAACAAGATAAGGAAGAATTTCCCGTCCATCACCTCCTTTGGCAAAATATTGGCGAACCCTCTGCCGCAAATTTTTTGCCTTTCCTATGTATAGAATCGTACCGGTACGATTTTTCATCAGATAAACGCCCGGCTGCGAGGGAAAATTTTTGAGTTTGGAGAGAGCAAAAGGCACGTTAACTCCTAAAAAATGCCGCTTTGAAGCCGCGAACCCAGGTTCGTATGATTCTTGAAAAATCTTTCTGGATAAAGAGCCACCTAATCGTCGTAAACAGGCCAAAGTGGCGATAAATCGTCTTAAAAGTCTCTAAAAAATGACGGATGATCATCTCGCGAGTCACAAGACGAAGATCATAGTCTGTCAAAATCCAGTTTGTGGAAGCTTCCCGAAGATTTTGATGAAGACAGAAGCGGCACATCAACTCAAAACCGCCCCTTAGCCGATAGTCCGTGTCGAATTTCCCCAATTTTCGAAGCATGTCGGTACGAAACCAGCAAGATTGCAGACTGGTAGGCTGCAGCCCCTTTTTCAACAATTTTAAAGTGAGAGGACGGAGCAAAATCTTAGGTTCCGACTTTCCGTCTCTAATCAGCGTTCCACAATAGACAAGGTGGGGCTTATCGTTGTCGAGAGCCAACTCCATCATGTGGAGCAGGCTTCCTTGGCGAATGTAGAAATCACCGGGGAAAAGACAGTTGACGTACTCTCCTTTTGCCTGAGTGATTCCTTTGTTTAACATCTCGTATCTCTCAAACCCTGAAACAGAATAAATGTGCATCCTCTCATCTCGATAGTTTCTAACCACCTCCAACGTACGGTCTGTCGACCCGGCATCGACAATGATGATTTCAAAAATCGGGTAGCGCTGACTCAACACACTGTCAATGGTTAAAGAGATTTTTTCCGAGTTGTTACGGGTTGGAATAATGATAGAGAGAACCGGAAATTGATAATCTTGATACGGGGTTTCTCTTTCGAGAAGCTCTTTCCATTTTCCCTCTCTTTCTTTGGCCCTTTGCTTCTTGGATGTCCTCGTCACGGCACAATTTCCCGCTCCCTTCATCTTTATTAGTATAACAGATGCCCTAACAAGTTCAAGCTCGTGTTCACGGGAAACGCAAAGACCTGATAGGAAATGCCGGCCGAAAAGCCCTTTCTTCTTTCCTTGACTCTATGTTAACATATGGCTGATTAATTTTTGGGCGAAGATGGCTTCTTTTCAGGATATCCTTAGTCGATTATCGCAGTTTTGGGAACGCTACGGCTGCATCATCCACCAAGGATACGACCTTGAGGTAGGGGCCGGGACGATGAACCCTGCAACATTCCTGCGCTGCCTCGGTCCCGAACCTTATCGTGCCGCCTATGTAGAACCCAGCCGCCGACCCGCTGACGGCCGTTATGGTGAAAATCCCAATCGCGTTCAACACTTTTTTCAATATCAAGTGATTCTCAAGCCCTCCCCTTTGGAGATGCAAGACCTCTATTTGGATTCACTCAAAGCAATCGGCATTAATCTTCATCAACACGACATTCGCTTTGTCCACGATGACTGGGAAAATCCCACAATTGGAGCCTCGGGACTGGGATGGGAGGTCTGGATCGATGGGATGGAAATCACCCAATATACCTATTTTCAAAGTTTTGCTACTCTCCCCCAACACCCTGTGACGGGAGAGCTGACCTACGGGCTGGAAAGACTCGCGATGTATTTACAGAATGTCGACAGCATTTTCGATGTGCAATGGAACGGCCATCTCACCTATCGCGATCTCTACCATCGCCAAGAGGTGGAATGGAGCACTTACAACTTCGAAAAAGCCACTGTTTCCATGTGGCTTGAGCACTTCAATGCCTATGAAAAAGAAGCCATTCAACTGATTGCCCAGCGGCTTCCTATTCCTGCGTACGAATTTGTCATGAAAGCATCTCATGCTTTCAACATCCTCGATGCAAGAGGAGCAATTTCCGTTACCGAAAGGACAGGGTATATTTCTCGCATGCGCGATCTTGCAAGAGCCATTGGGGAAAGTTATATCGAAAGCCGAAAAAACGCCGGCTTTCCTCTTCTCAACCACTTTGGCATCGAAAAAGCCGAACACATCACTGCTCCTCCCATTCCGGAAAAACTCTTACTGGCGGATCCTTCTCAATCCGACAATTTCCTTTTGGAAATCGGTTCAGAGGAATTACCCGCTGCCTATATTCCTATTGGGTTGCAGAGCCTCGAACACCAACTAAAGGAATTACTCAATCAACAAGCTATCCCCTATCGGTCAGTAACAGTGTATGGATCCCCTCGCCGCTTAGCCGCTCTTATTGAAGGGCTCGCCATGGGCCTTCCGGAACAAACAAAAGAAAGACGGGGCCCAACACTGGACAAAGCCTATGACACCCGTGGAGTCATCACGCCGGCCGGCCGCGGTTTTTTCCGTTCTATCGATCAAGAACCGCCATCCCTTGATGCATTGAAAAAGGGGGACGTGAGCGGCGTTGAGGTGAGAACAGTCAAAGGTGCCGACTATATTTTTGCCGCCGTGAAGATTCCGGGGGTTTCGACGGCAAGTGTCTTAGCGCAGCAACTCCCCGGCCTCATTCAACGATTGGATTTCCCCAAAACGATGCGTTGGGGAGATCTAGACATCTCCTATGCACGACCCCTGCGATGGCTTGCCGCTCTCTTTGGGAAAGAGGTCGTTCCCTTTGTCATTGGGGGGATTCTGTCCGGAAGAGGCTCTTATGGCCACCGCCAGCTTGACCCGGCCGGTTTTTCCTTGTCTTGCGCCGATGACTATCTTGAACAGTTGAAACACCATCATGTGATGGCAGACCCCGAAGAGAGAAAAAAGATCATCGCAGAACAGCTGGATGCTCTTGAAAAAACGGGTAAACACCCTATCGTTTCCAAACTCCTCGACGAGGTTGTGAATATGGTGGAATGGCCGCACATCACAGAGGCGGCCTTCGATGCCGCATTTTTGAATGCCCCAGAGGAAGTATTGATTTCCGAAATGGTGGAACACCAAAAGTATTTCCCCCTCAGGGGAGAAGACGGCAAACTCTTGAATCGCTTTGTAATCACAACAGACACAACGCCGACAGATCACATTCGCCACGGAAATCAAAGGGTCCTTTCCTCAAGGCTTGCCGACGGTGTTTTCCTCTATGAAAAGGGAAGGCAGCTCCGTTTAGAAGATTACAACGCAAAGCTTAAACATGTGACCTATCTTGCCGGATTTGGAAGTCTTTACGACAAGATGGTCAGGCTTCAAGGCCACATGAAACAACTGCAAAAGCAGTTGAACATCAGCACGCAAGCTCGTGCTGTCCGTGCTGCAGAACTGAGCAAAGCCGACCTGGCCACAGAGATGGTCGCCGAGTTTCCGGAACTGCAAGGGACAATCGGAAAATATTATGCGATCGCTCAAGGAGAAGAGCAGGAAGTTTCTCAGTCTATCGAGGAGCAGTGGATGCCTCGAGGAGAAAACGCTCCTCTTCCTAAAACGGAAACGGGAACCCTCTTAAGCCTGGCAGACAAAATCGACCATCTCATTAGCTGTTTTTCTGCAGGATTGAGGCCGACATCATCGAGCGATCCCTATGCCCTGCGAAGACAAGCGTTAGGAATGGTTAAAATCTTCATCGAAAGGAAACTCCACCTCCCTTTCAAAGACACGTTAGAACAGTGTGCCCATCACTTTTCTCCCGAACAAGTCCAAGATAAGCTGCAGGTGATCGAAGCAATTGAGGCCTTTTTCATTAACCGCATGAAAACAGTTTTTCAAGAGTACGGCTTGTACAAGGATGAGGTGGAAGCAAGTGTAGCCAATGGATTTTCCGATATTTATGACACGTTTTGCAAAGTTCAAGCCTTGCATAAGTTTCGTCAATCCAGCGACAAATTTCAGCAATTATATGAAGTGTATAAAAGAGCCAAGGGGCAGTTAGATCAAAGCAAACCGTATCGCTTTTCTCAACATCTTCTTCAGGAAGAAGCGGAAAAACAACTTGACATCGCGTTGACGGAGACTCAAGCTAAAATGAATCGAGCCTTGGACATCCATGACTATGATGAAGCCTATCAACTGATTGCTTTGCTCCAACCTCTCTTAGCTCGACTTTTTGACGAAGTCAGAATTTTGGCCGATGACCCGCAGCTGCGTCATAATCGCATGGCTCTACTTCAACGGGTCTTTTCCCTTTTTTCTCAGCTCCTCGATTTTAGTAAAATCTCTGAACGCAAATAATGAACCTATCCGCAAATTCATATTCGCCATCTTTCTTCATT
>JBAUVX010000102.1:0-5027 GCA_049583465.1 Waddliaceae bacterium
TAGGCGAATTTTTAGGAAAAGACTGTGATAAAACAATTTGGGAGTACTTTAAGAGCCATTGGAAACACTTTTTCCCAAACATTCCTGACAGGTCTAACTTTGCAAAACAAGCAGCTAACCTTCACATAGTTAAGAGGCTGCTTCAGGAACGTTTAGCGACTGCCTTAGGGGCTTTTAGCGACACTCTTCATTCAATAGACAGTTTGAAGGTCTCATAACGCATCAACAATTCGCCCATGGGGTGTATTCGTTCTTCTCAACATAAGGGGCTTTAGCAGGAATCTAAGGAAAGAGGTCACCAAAACTTCCCGCTACTATTTTTATGACAATGGAATAAGAAATGCCCTGATCAACAATTTCAATCCTTTCTCTATGAGGGATGATGTAGGAGGCCTTTGGGAGAACTACCTAGTCATGGAGCGGCTTAAGTATCAGGAGTATACAGAGCTTTGGAGCCACAATTATTTTTGGCGTACGTATGATCAAAAGGAGATTGATTGGATTGAAGAGCGAGAAGGAAAGCTCTTTGCCTATGAATTTAAGTGGAAAAACAGCAAACACAAGGCTCCTGCACTTTGGGAAGAAACCTATTCAGAAAGTGAATTCTCCGTAATTCACCAAGACAATTACCTGCCCTTTATCACTTAGAACCAGGGTCCTATAGACCCTAAGAAAAAAGGCTCTTGATTTTATCGAGAAAACCCTTGCGCTTGGGCAAATTATTCGGACTTTCCAACTTACCGAATTCTTCTAAGAGCTCCCTTTGCTGCTTCGTTAATCTCGTTGGCGTCTCGATCACGACCTTGACCAAAAAGTCTCCTTTGCCATGACCATGAACATTGGGAAAGCCCTCTTTCCTGATGCGAAAAACTTGACCATTCTGCGTCCCTTCGGGAATGGTCAGCAAACAGGTATGGTTGAAAAGAGAAGGCACTTCTTTCTTGCATCCCAACGCAGCTTCGGTGAAGGTAATGGGTAAATCAAGAGAAATGTCATCCCCTTCTCTGTCAAAAATTTCATGTCCTTTCACACGAATGAAAACGTATAAATCTCCCGGGGGACCTCCGGCAATGCCGGCATCACCATATCCACTCATTTTGAGGCGCATCCCGCTGTCGACACCTGCAGGTATGTGGACTTTAACATGCTGCTTTTTTTTCACAACTCCCTCTCCACGACATGCTTGACAGGGATTCGTGATGACTTTTCCTTCCCCTTGGCATTGAGGGCAGGTCATCGACATGCTAAAAAAGCCGCGCTGTTCAAACACTTGCCCCGCACCATTACATTGGGAGCATGTTTTGATGCCTTCAGAGGATACTGCCCGATTTCCTCGACATGGTTCACACGTGACAAAGTTGGTAATCGCTAATTCTTTGTCGACGCCTTTAGCCGCCTCTTCGAATGTAAGGGCTATATTGACACGCTTGCTGGCACCGGGACGTTTGATCGTAGCAGCACCGGGTCCGGCGCCCCCTCCACCTCCAAAACCAAAAAAGTTGTCAAAAATAGTATCGGCACCCATCCCGCCAAACGCCCCCATGAACGTGCGCAGAGCCTCTTCCATCGACTCATAACTTGTCCCTCCACCAACTCCGGCGCCTTGAACGGCTTCTTTGCCATATTGATCATACTTTTTCCGCTGCTGATCATTGCTCAACACGCCATAGGCTTCAGAAATTTCTTTGAAACGCTTTTCAGCCTCAGCATCTCCAGGATTGCGGTCTGGATGGTACTTCAAAGCTTTTTTTCGATAAGCCTTTTTGATTTCTTCAGGAGTAGCGGTACGGGCTACACCCAAAATTTCATAATAATCGTCCATTACTTTCGTCATGGTTTTATTGGCTGTGGTTTAATGGTCAAACGGCACAACGTAGCCAATCAAGGCTGCCGTTATCTTTGCTTCTTGTATTTCAGAGCCGCTTTCGATTTCGCACGCTTTTTTACCGAAGGCTTTAAATAAAAGCGATGGGCTTTTACAGCTTTCATAACACCCTCTTTATCTAATCGCTTTTTCAGGGCGCGAAGAGCTTTTTCGATCGGTTCCCCGGGACGAACTTTTACAGTCGCCATTCAGTGTGAATTCCTCGTTAAGATGTTAAAAAATTTATGACTATAAACAGGAAATCCATCCTGTTAGTTGCCGCTATTTGATAAAAAAAGCATACACGGAAACAAGATATCAATCAAGACTTTTCCTTTTTCCAGGCAGGGCGCATGACATCAATAGAATATTTTGTTCTTTCCGCGATCCTAGCGTATCGGCGATTCTCCGTTTTCTCTCTTCATCAGGTGTTGTAGTATTCGGGTAATAAACGCAGCGTCGCGTTATTCCCGGTGTGCGATTAGATTTGAATCGCACCCCTCTCATTCCTGTAAGTAAAGAATCTGCAAGCTGCCATCGGTAGAAAATTTTCCTTGATGGAACTTCTCTTGTCCGAGTTTTGTCATGTGAATAGGATCGGGAGCCGTTTCCTGCCAGCACCACAGAGCATCGGGATCAATTTTTTTTAATTTTTGCTGCAACGATAGGCAATGAGGGCCGACAAGAATGCCTCTTCCTTCAAACTCCTCCTTAATCTTCTTTAGCTGCAAAGCTTTCGGCTCTGTTGCGTAGGTGATGATCCCCTCCTCCCTTTTTCCCTTTATTACATAGCATCCTGACATTTTCGCGTCCAGTATTGCCAGAAAAGGACCGTCTCGATCGGGAATAAACCCCTTCAAAGTAGAAATGCCGACGAGAGGAATTTTAGAAGCATAGGAAAGTGATTTTGCAATGATTGCTCCAACGCGAATGCCTGTATAGGAACCGGGACCGATCCCTGCGACAATCAAATCAAGCTCTTGAGGAGTTTTTTGTATAGATTGAAAACCCTCGTCTATCTTAGGAAGAAGAAATCGAGAATTGTGATAGCCAAAGGGAAGACCGGCAAAATACAGGCAGTGTTCATTTTCAACAAAGGCAACAATCCCCCGTTCCGTACAATTTTCAATCAATAAGGATAGCATGTATTCAATGAATCTCTATGGGCTTTGGGAGAATCAATGTTTCGAGAGTGCGAACGAAAAAATTGTCGGTCATGCCGGCAATATAGTCGATAACATGGCGAGAAGGAGCTGTCGAAGACACATATTTTTCCGGCTTATCATTCAAATAATTTTCCCAAATATAGCTCGCTGTTTCGTGCTTTTCAAGATCGTCAAGTAAGTAATTGAAAAGGATCTGATACGCACGCTCCACTTTTTTCGATTCGACTTTCAATTGTGGATTAGTGTAAATATTCTCAAAATTGAACAAACGCAATGTCAGCAAAGCACTGTGGACTTCCTCCGAGATGGCAATGCACTCTTTTTCATAACTGTTATTAATGATGTCGCATCCGACTACCTGCAAAATGCTTCGATTCGTCTGCCCAAGAATCGTTCGAGGAATCCGATCGCGTGTGATGATCCCTAAGTTGATCGCGTCCTCGATATCTCGGCCGATGTAGCTAATGGTATCACAGAGTTTGACCAAACACCCCTCCACTGTACCGGGAATGGGAGGCTTATCCGGGTCTGATAATTTTTCTTTCAGCTCAGCAATATGATCGTTCCATGTTTTGCCATTGCGAGGAACCAATGTTGCCGTACCCATTCCCCCGTCATGGCACAGAAAACCGTCATAAACGGCAAGACCTAGATTGAGCGGTTCGATCTCAAAAAGGAGGCGGCAAGACTGCCAAGAGTGAGCAAATATTCCATTGCCGGATTCTTGGGAAAGTTTGGAGAGATACTCCTCTCCTTCATGTCCGAAGGGGGGGTGTCCAACATCATGCCCTAGGGAGATGGCTTCGACAAGGTCTTGATTTAAGTGGAGGATTTTCGCAATTCCCCGTGCAAAACTGCTGACGAGCTGCACATGAAGATTACGATGAGTCATGTGGTCATTTTCGATGAGATAGACAACCTGCGTTTTATCGATGTATCGAGAGTAGGCCTTAGAATAAATAATCCGGTCGACATCCCGTTTATAGGGAAGGCGGTGATCGGGTTCAACGGGATAGAAGGGATTGTGGTCTTTGGAAAAAGCAGCTTTCAGGAATAAATTTTGCTTTTCTTCTGCTTCTGCCGACTGCCGATAGGAAGTCAACACAGAGTTCATCGAATCATTGATTGGTTTTCCATTCATGCGATGATGATAGCAAAACAGCCCTCTCCGTGACAAGGGCAAAAAAGACGTTCCCTGAGCACACAATATCATTCTTTTTCAAAAAATCCCCGGCTGTTATGGTGCGGATAGGAGAATAAAACAATAGATACGAGGTAATTATGTGGTTTTTTCTGACAATCATCGTGATTTTAGCGATCATCGCTCTGTGGGGTGTGGGTATTTTTAACCGCCTGATTACCTTGAGAAACCAAGTCAAAAATGCATGGAGCCAAATCGACGTCCAGCTGCGCCGCCGTTATGACTTAATTCCCAATCTCGTCGAGTCGGTTAAAGGATATATGGTACATGAAAAAAGCACCTTGGAAGGGGTGATTAAGGCCAGAAATGAGGCAATTGCAGCAAGAAATGCAGTCGAAAATCAAGGGGGACCGACAGAGAGTTCTCTCAAACAACTGATTGGGGCAGAGACCGCCTTGCGAGGAGCATTGGCCAATGTGTTCGCCCTCTCTGAAAACTATCCGGAATTGCGGGCAAGCGAAAACATGAAAATGCTGCAAGAAGAGCTCAGCTCAACAGAAAACAGAGTGGCATTTGCACGGCAAGGGTATAATGATCAGGTGCTGCGCTACAACACCTACCAAGAACAGTTTCCCGCTTTATTACTTGCTCAAACGTTCGGTCATCATCCTGCGGATCTCTATGAAGTGGAAGAACCTGAAGCCAAGAAGCCGGTACAAGTTTCTTTTTAAGAAACGCCATGGGCGAATTGCGATTTTGCGATTTCGGTTGATAATGCGCGGGTACTAGTTTCACCACTCATTTAAAGCATGGTTGTTAGTGTAAAACACAGAGACACAGAGAGCACAGAGAGAAA
>JBAUVX010000103.1:0-12011 GCA_049583465.1 Waddliaceae bacterium
GCTTCTCGATTTTGGAGAAAATTGCTAGCTCATACGGTGTGTGTCAAACTGAATATGGAATTAGGCAACGAGCCTTTACAGTTTGAAGGTCTCATAACGCATTAACAATTCGCCCATGGGGTGATGACTCCAAATTTGACGACACCCTCTAGCCTGTTCCGCGGTTGCGGTCACCCTCACACTCGCTGTCTAGCAAAAGAAGCATTCTGACTGGCATTTATAGGCTATTTAAGTTACGCTTTTAGGCTAACCCTTTAAAGGAGACTCTTTTATGAACCCAAAGAAAGGAACCTACATTCGTTTGCAAGCAAAACCCGGAAAAGAAAACGCTCTTGCCAATCTTCTTACTGCCGGTGGAGGAATTGTCAAAGAGACTGAACCTGCGACGTTGTTGTGGTTTGCCCTGCAGTTGGACGATACAACCTTTGGCATTTTTGACCTTTTCCCCAATGAAGCGGGACGTTCTGCACACTTTGCAGGGGAAGTTGCTAAGGCATTGCAGGAGAAAGCTTCCGATTTAGTCGAAGGAGGATGGAATGAAGGCGTCATTAAAAACGTTGAAAATTGCGACGTCCTTGCCTCGAAAATCGCTCCCGCATTCCCCCCTAAATTACAAGAAGCGACGCTCATTCATCTCACCGCCAATCGGGGAAAGGAAATTGATCTCGCCGATTTTCTAACCGGAGGGGCGCCATTGGTAGAAGAAACCGAACCGGAAACACTGTATTGGTTTGCTCTTCAATTCGACGAAAATCACTTTGGCATTTTCGATTTGTTTGCAGATCCTAGCGGACGAGAAAAGCATTTTGCAGGTGAAGTCGCTAAGGCATTGGAAGGAAAAGCCCCTGACTTAGTTCAAGGGGGCTGGGGTGATGGAGTGCTCAAAAACATCAAGAACTACACAGTACTCGCCTCAAACCACTAAGGAATCTCTTGATTCCAGGAGCTTTGGCCGTCCGAAATCCCCGTTCTTGAAACCCGGTAGCTGCATGGAATTTTACCGGCACGATGAACAAGGGTTTCTTACGCTTTCCATCACCTGCCTTGCAAGAGTCTGTGCATAGAGAGCATGATAGAGAAGCCCTTTGGATCCTAACCCGGTAAACACCCATGTTTTATCCCCTATTTTTTTTATGAGAGGAAGATGATCGGGAGTGTACGCCCGGATCCCCGCCCGGCAATCCACAATATCGGCATCGGCCAAGGCAGGGAGGAGAGCGGCCATTTTTTTTTGCAACAACCTCCTAGCAGCGCTAAGATCCGGGGCTGCACCGGAAAAGGAATGCTCAAACGTGGCTCCAACGATGCATCGAGAGGGATCAGGCTGCCTCACGAGATAGACTCCTGAGTTGACGGGGAAAGGAAGAGGGGATAATCTTGATGGCCATTCGATTTCCAAAATTTGCCCTTTCACAGGTTTGACAGGAAGAAAAGACAATTCCGGAAAAGTCGTGACAGCATATCCTGCGGCGATCACCTTGAGATCGAATTCCTCGAGTTCAGCTAAAGAAGCGACCTCTTGTTTTTCCCATCGAACCCCTTGATCCTGACAAGCCTTCCAAAGCCCTGACAAATAGTGCTCCGTCCTCACTAAATAGCTCGATTCGATAAAAATTCCCGGTCCGCGAATGTGTCGATAGGGAACGTCATCGTGCCAATGCACATCGTCATGCATCGAAGCGCACCGAAGGAAATCCTCTTTCTGTCGTGTCGTTAAGGCCGGACGCAGCTGCCCTGTTTTCTCCGCGACAGGGATCCCAAGGGCATTGGAAGCAATTTCCATCAATTTTATTGCCGCTGTTTGTCCTTCGATTCCTTTTGGAGCAAGTTTAGCGCGAGGACCGGGATAAGGATGAAGGAGCCCTGCAGCAACCCCGGAGGCGTTATCTCCAATATCAGCCGGATCAAAGAGGACAATTTCGAGGGATGCGCCGGCCTCTTGATAGCGTAAAAGATTCCACGCCGACGCTAAACCGGAAAATCCCCCGCCGACGATAGCGATACGAATCATTGTCCACGATAGAGATATTTTGGTCGAATGATGGGCGTTCCTTTACCTTCCCGGGCTTCACACCGTTCATAAACGATCTGTCTTGCGATTCCTACCGTACGCGACAGTCCGAATAAGGTCGTGTAATACTCAGGATAAGAAAAACCCGCTGCCGTCAACACCACTCCGGAGATTGCATCAACGTTAGGAAAGGGATTGGAAATTTTGGGATTTTCACCCAACACCCTAGGAGCAGCTGTTCGAAGAAGCAAGGCGGTTTTTACCAGTGGATTTTCCCGATACTTCTCTTGAGCCAGAGAATAAAAAATCGAGGCGCGAGGATCTTCGACTCGAAGAACGGCATGTCCAAATCCGTAAATCAATTGGTGATCTTGCAATCGTCGACGGATCAATGCCTCCACCTGCTCAGGAGTTGCTTGTTCTCCCACTTCGCCCAATACTTGCTTGACAAAGTCTAGACAATCCTGATTCGCCCGCCCATGACGGGGTCCGGCCAATGCACTCATTGCCGCTGCAATACATCCATACATGTGCTGCAATCCCGAAGCGACCGCTTTGCCAACAAAGGCTGAAAGATTTCCTCCTCCATGATCGTAGTGTAAGACGTTAAATAACTTAAAAACCTCTGTGAGCTCCTCTAAATTTCCTCCGGGAACATTCAAGATTTGCGTAAAATTCTCAATGTATCCCAGTTCGGGATTCGAAGGATTCGCTTCCGGCCACCCCGCGTGATAGTTAATGAGATTACCGACGAGAACCGGGATTTTTGCGATTAAATTCAGACAATCTTCCTGGTAATCTCCCGTCCCTTCAAACGCTGCGCAAATCATCAACGCGCAAACAAAAAGATCCATGGGATGACCCTTTTTGGGCAACCTTCTAATGTGTTCAATGACCTCAGGAGAACATTGAGCCCGCTTCTGAAGACGTTGAGAAAATGCTTGTATCTCCGAGTCGGTCCCCTCTTTGCCATGATACAGCAAATAAATCACACTTTCCGGTTCTCTTCCGGCCAATGCCGACACGGGACGGCCGACATAAAACAACCCCTTTGCCGGATCAACGGTAGAGGTGGTACAGTAGCCGACAGGGTACCCGCGCATTCCTGTTTCTAGATGGCTTTCCGTAATTTCCATTAACTTTTCTGTCATGACGTTGCATTCCTAGATAAGCAGCTGACGGACTAACGAACGCTCTTCAATCAGCTCTTTTTCCGTCCGGAGAATTTTTTCTTGTAAAAAATCATTCCAAGGTACCCCTGATACAATATCATAGCCACCCTCCTTTTTTGAGCAACAAGGAAAAGAAAAAATGAGATTTTCTTCAATTCCATAGGGGTTGCCGTCGCTGCAAACCCCCGAAGAAAACCACTGCCCTTCAGGAGTGGGAAACATAAGAGACCTTATTGCATCCACGACGGCATTGGCAGCCGAAGCTGCCGACGATTTTCCTCGTGCTTTGATAATCGCACTTCCTCTTTGCTGGACGATGTGAAAAAAATCGCTTTGCAGCCATGATGCGTCATCAATCCATTTTTCGACGGGCTTACCCCCGATGCAGGCGTTGAAAAAATCCGGAACCTGGGTAGAAGAGTGATTTCCCCATATCGCGAGATGAGTCACATCAGCCACATCCGCATTCGCTTTGCGAGCCAATTGGTATGCGGCCCGATTTTGATCCAGCCGAATCATGGCATGAAAATTTTTTCTCTGCAGACGAGGGGCATTGTTCATCGCGATCAAGCAGTTAGTATTGCAAGGATTTCCCACCACCAAGACTAAGACATCGTTTTTTGCAACGGCATTCAAGATCTTTCCTTGTTCAGAAAAAATCTTTCCGTTCTCTTTGAGGAGGTCGGCCCGCTCCATTCCTGCTCCGCGAGGTTTGGCTCCTACGAGCAAGGCAATATCCGCATCTTCGAACATCTCCAGAGGATTGCTGCCGATGCGAATGTCTTTGAGGAGGGGGAAAGCACAATCCCTCAACTCCATTCTCACCCCTTCAAGTGCGGGAAGCGCCTCGGGAATTTCCAAAATATGTAAAACGATCGGCTGATCCTTTCCCAGCATGTCGCCGTGTGCAATACGAAACAACAGACTATAGGCAATATGTCCTGCACCTCCTGTGATCACAATGCGTTTAACATCTTTTTTCATTAGTCAGCGCTTTCCTTAACTGAATAACGCAAGTTAGTCGACAACAGGTAAGCGAGGCAGGCCCCCCGCTCACGAACCCACTGCATCGCCGGCAACCTTGCTATTTAATCCTTGGATTAGTACCATGATCATCGTTAAACACTTAAAACTTGTATTTTGGTCTATATCAATGGCAGCCGTCTCTTATTCCTCTATTTGGCGTTCTCCTTTTGAATATGTCAAGAAGTTTTTGAATTCAGGACAAAGCGACTCTTCTGCTTTCCATCTTGAAACAAGCCTCCCTAGTGATATCTTTCAGCATACATTGCTTTTTCTTAATGTGGACGCAGCTTATGCTGTTGCCTGCACTTGTAAAAAATTGAATCAGAAGACAAAAGCTTTTTTTACTAACATGCTCGACATTCAATTATATTTTTATAAAGCATTGGACGAGCCTGAACGTAAAATATTGACCGGCACGAAAAAGGAACAAATACCGTTGCTTTTTGCAGGAAAAATATGGCGGGTCAAGTCAGAAACATTATTGGCCGAACCATCGAAAGATGCCGGCACCTTTGATTTAGCCCGACTGTATTTAGGACGAACAACATGGTTGATTAAACAGTTGAGTCTCTTCAGCCGCGGCAGGCTGCACAATTGGAAAGACAAGCGTCCTGTGCAAATCCAAGAAATCCTAACAAAAGCTCAGAGATGCCTTCGGGCAGATTTTTATTGCCGTGATTTTACTTACCAAAAAGATATCAGGAATATGGCTATCGCTGCCTCCACAGTAGGGCTGGAAGGAGAAAAGAAATCTTCCCGTTCTTTTGAGATCACAGTCTTGTCTATCGGGGCAGAATTATCCGACAACAATGATTGGAAGCTTAATCATGATGATCCGAGGAAAAAGAGACTGGAACAATTGAAATGGATAGAACTCCAAACGTTCGTTTATCTGTGTGACAACAGAAAGACCTTATCAGAAGAAATTCATGGCTATCAATTTTATCTCACGCTTAAACAGGAACTACATCCTCAACGTAGATCCATTGGAGAGCTTAACATGCGCCAGTACCCCCAGAGGAATGAACCAATCAGCGGCTATGACTATGATCGGCCTTTTTTAAGGAGGCTTGGTCTTTTCGGGTATTATCCTTGAGACACCCCGGGTGATGACACCTTCCGGGCTAAAAAACAGCGGAAGGTCCTGTATATCAAAGAGAAAAGCCCAAAACTTAGGTTGCTGAGATAGATTCGTATGCACAAGCAAGTGCAAGAATTTGAATGAGTATATTATTGAGAATGATAACTTCTAAGACAGACTATGGAAACGATTGAAGGTTCTTTGCATGTCATCGAAATGTTTCAAAGCATTCAGGGAGAAACAAGCCTTACAGGCTTGCCGACGACATTTCTTCGCCTTGCTGCTTGCAATCTTCGCTGCACTTGGTGCGACACAACCTACTCCTTTGGACGAGGAAACCTCCAATCTCTGAAAGCGATTTTTCATCAAATTGAGGACTATGGACATCGGCATGTGTGCATCACGGGCGGCGAGCCTCTGCTTCAACGGCATACGCTTTCTTTGATGACGCACTTATGTCATCATGGCTATGTCGTGAGCCTGGAAACCGGGGGCTCGCTGAGTACAAAAGAGGTCGATCCTAGAGTGATCGTCATTTTAGACATCAAATGCCCGGGAAGTGGAATGAGCAAAAGAAACCACTGGAATAACCTAAACAATCTCAAAGAACATGATGAAGTGAAATTTGTCCTAAAAAATGAAGAAGATTACCTCTATGCCAAAGCAGTCTGCAAGAAGTACAGCCTATTCGATCGAAACAAAGAAGTCCTGTTCTCTCCTGTCCATGAAGAAATGGATCCTCAAGAGCTGATTGCCTTGATCCTTAAAGACTCCATTCCCGTGCGTTTAAATCTGCAAATTCACAAGTATGTTTGGTCGTCGGAAACACAAGGAGTGTAAGAGTGAAAACAGTTATCTTACTGAGCGGGGGGTTGGATAGCTGTGTTGTCTTGGCCATGGCTTTAGAAAAAAAAAGAGAGTGCTATGCCGTCAGCTTTGACTATGGACAGCACCATCGCATAGAGCTTGCGTATGCACAAAAAATTGCCCGGCATTACGGAGTTTCTCATCGAGTTCTCTCCATCGATCCCCATGCCTTTCAGCACTCTTCCCTCATTTCGGGCCATCACATCCCAAAGCAGCGCTCCGTCCAAGAAATCTCCATTGATGAGACCCCCGCTACCTATGTCCCTGCAAGGAACACCCTTTTTATTGCCTATGCCATCGGCCAGGCTGAAATCCTCGATGCCCAAGAAATCCACATCGGAGTCAATGCGATGGACTCCGGTCCTTATCCCGACTGCAGGCCCGCATTTTTCCATCGCTTCCAGCAAGTCATCAACATCGCCACAAGACAGGCCTTTGAAGGCGCCCCTCCCCATTTACTGACTCCCCTTATTCATTGGGACAAGAGGGAAATTGTCAAAGAAGGGCGCCGATTAAACGTCCCATTTTTTCTCACTTTTAGCTGCTACGACCCTACTCCCAAAGGCGACCCATGCGAATGCTGCGACGCATGCGTGCTACGATCCTATGCCTTTAGCTAATGAAATGGATTTTTCAGGCACTTTTTTAGCGATCGCCAATTAGGGTAGGATTCTCTCGTCATTCTCTCTCAAGCCTTGCTATTTAACGTCCTTTATGGATATCATGTGCAGCATCATTTGAAATTTTTTTGGACCTTACAGCGATGGCGTATACATTTCTTTCTTCACGTTTGCAGGATTCCTGCGAAGCTTTTCAGGCTTTATGGAATAGACAGCCTAATGACCACAAACAGCATTTACCTGTCCGCTTATCTTCTGATACCCTTTGTCTTACTCTCTCTTTTCTTTCGAATGATCGGGACTTTGCTTCAACTTTCCTCGTTTGCAGAGAGTGGAAACGATGCACCGAGAGAGAATGGAACAAATTTTCAGAATTATGTCTCAAAACTCTTTTTAACAGTCAAGAGCTTCTCCACAGCCATTGCTCAGAAGAAGAAAGAGAAAGGATCTTTTTTAACGATGCAATTCCGGAAATCGACGCAAATCCGGAAACCATCGAAGAACGGAGAAAGCTCTATTTTTCAAGAAAACGACTACTTGTGATGAAATTGAGTTTTTTAGCTCATCAACGACTAGAGGATCTAAAAGGAAGCCCTCTTTCTTCTCCAATAACGTTAGAACTCCTAGAAAATGCCCAACAAAGTGTGTATGGGAGTTTCCATGCTCATCCTCATAAAAAAGGGAAAATTTTTCTCATGGCAGAATATAGACGAGTAGGAAGAAGAAAAGAATTATTCTGTCAGCTGGCTCCAAGAGTGAATAGTAGAAATCGATGGGGTGATAACGATCCCAGGTACAACCTCCTAAGAAAATTAAAGCCCATACCTTTAAAAGACATTGCTTCTATTAGAGAAGGAGAGGTGTTAGGCCTGCGAGTCGATCAGTATCGTTTGCATCTTACTTGCAATCAAAAGGGTTTTGCCGTCTATTATCCCGATGGAACCGTTGTGGATTCATTAGAGGGAATCGAAGCCAGCGTTGCCAAATATGGCCCTAGAAACATATTGAATATCCCTCTTTTTTCGTAACCGTTCACGGGATAAGAATAGTTTAAGCAAACCCCGCGAACGGCCGCATTTTCAACCGGGAAGTCAATCCTTTTTTTCCATTTTTTCCTTGATCAACTCAGCGTGGAAGTCAGCGCGCGCGGTGTTTTCTGTCAAGTTGACAACTAATCCGGCACGAAAGGTTCCGACATTGGGATACATAAGGTGAGGGTCATGATGATCAGCAGCAAATGGAAAAGTCCCTGAAGTGTGTGCAATGACGACAAGATTGTCTTCACCGGTCTTATGGTTGGGGATGTTTTGAACCTCCCAAGACATGTTCTGATGGGTAAGAGGAAAGATCCCAAATTCGTTGTCGATATCTGACTGCATGTTGTTGATAAGTTTATTCATACAACGTTGGTTAAGAAATGCCGTTATGCGAAAGGTCATTTCTTTGTCACCTCTAGTTAGGTCATGAATTCCGGCAAGGGTAGGGACAAGCCATGCAAAATTCCTCTTATAATCCCGATTTTCCTCTACTACACGGCCTCCTAAATTTTCTCTTTCACGCCTTCCAACCCGAACATCTGTATCTCCCTCCCGGCCGCGAGACAAATCCTTGATGCACTGGGGAGCGAACTGCAACGTCTCGCCCCTAACATCGACTTCGGCTCTTTCGGGAGCAACCTCGCCCAAAACTGTGATATTCTGTTGCGTAATAAAGTCCCAAGACTTCTCTCTGATAAGTGAGCTTTCAGTTTCACGAGTAGACTCCCGGGAATTTATTGCCCGTTCATACACATTTTCAACATTTCTTTTCTGACGTCTTCTCGACGAAGAGAAATAGCTTTGAGCCGCAGCCAAAAGCTCGTAGCTTTTGTCATATCCTGCCCAAGCCATATCCCATCCACTTGATACCGCTGTAGCTCCAAGAGAGTAAGCTAACGACACTCCCTGTACAACGGCACCTGTTCCTCCCGATAGGAGATTCCAAAGGCGTGAAGCATTTTCCTGCTTATCCTCAGGTGCTTGAGCACTGACGCGCCTTTCAAGCAAAGGGGGAGATGGCTGTTCTTGATGATCGCCGGACTCGGGATTGAGCCGCTCATTTGCTACACGGGAGAGACGATTTTCTTCGTTTTCTTCTTTTGCAACTTCTCCGATTCTATCCCTATTTTCATCGACGCCGAATTCTCGATGACTAAAATTATTGCTCACAGAAGACATAATTTCACCTATAATTTAAATTTCTGACTATATTAATGGAAAATTCTAATAGGAAATCATTAATATATTATAAAAATTGTGTTAATTATGTGAATTTGTGAATTCGAAAAGCCTTGTTGCGTAAGTCCTCCCAAAAAAAATCAAACTCAAAGTCGCAAAGAATGAAAAGCTACCGTGTAGGGAGTAATCGTAAAACTGAGAAGAGATCAATTCATCTCGAGACTTACGCAACAAGGCCAATTCGAAACGCCGAACTTCAGAAAAAGAGACCCCAAGAGCAGCTTTAGCTGAGCCTGACTTCCAACTTGCCGGAGGCTCCCTTTCGTACCCGAAACTTGGAAGAACATCGAAGGGCGAGCTGAACAAATGCATCGCTTAAATCTACCCAATCACGGGCAAAATCGCGCAACAACCACAGGGTTAGCTCAAGTAAAGAATAGGAAACGCTCGGTTGATAAAAGTAGGTGAGCGCTTTTGTCACAAGACGATCATAGAGCTCGCCCACATGAGGATCACAGCAGAACACATTCTCTTCGGACCGAAAAAGAAAGTCCGCTAAGGGAAAGGATTGGTTATAGTACACATAAGAAAAAAAGGAGAGATAAGAGCCGATCTCTTCATCCGAGGATGAAACTTGCTGCAGCCTTTCGACTAATTCCTCTTTAGTCGCCAATCCATTGCGCGCTCGTATCCACGGGATCACAAAAACACCGGCCAGCGACTTCCAATCTTTGTTGACTTGTTCTGCTTTCTCTTTCGCGTGAAATCTCTTGAATCCCTCTTCTACTAACTGTTGCTTGTCTTTGTGATTTTTATGCACGATTTGTCCTCTTTTTGCCGATGACAAAGAAAAAACCTCCTCCAAACGAAAAAAGGTAAAACAATGGTGGACCGTTTCATCGTCTATTCCGACTGCTAGGGTGCGTAGCCAAGAAGCAAAATCAAGGGAATACGTACGTCTGATGGAGGGGTTATCGATATACTTGTCTAGTTTGTTCTTCACTTCATCGATATGGCCCTGCCCCATCCCTTTTAGGAAAACAAACTCTTGCAAATCCTGTCTAACTAAATCCCCTATTAAATATTTATGATAATTGAATAGGCATTTTTTTGCTTGTTGCGATAAGCCTAAGACCTCAATAGATTCTCTCAAAAAAAATGGTTCTATCCATTCTCGATAATTATCTCCAAAATCCAAAGTTAATTGATTGTTCGTTTGATCTTCATCAGCAATCTCTTTCCTACTTGTTTTTGCTCGTGATTCCTTTTCGGTCTTCATTTTTTGGATCGGACGGACTGTTTTGATATCGATTGACTCCAAAGCATAAATATTTTCGAGTCCATGACTGTAGGAAGTCCGATAAATTTCTTCAAAAGATGTTGATAAGGAGTTACTTAGATTGGAAGATGCGTGCTCTTTTTTTTCTACTAAAGTCATATGATTACCTATTATTCAGTGATTATTATGGCTCTCAAAATCCCTAACATCCGGATTCAAGAATATTATATCTCTATTATTAACAATATCTTTAAAAAAACAAGGCCTTTTCAGGTTTTTCGAGAAAAAAGAGGCAATAGTAACTCTTGACCTGCTTTCGTCAGTCCAATCGGTTCGTAAGAGTTTGGGTGATAGATGACCAACTCCCTGTGTTCTTGTTGATTGTTTTCAATAGGAATTGTGCGGTAGGAGGGAATAAAATTCAGAAAAACAGCATTTTCCTTTAACTCTTCCTGCAATTTGATTTCTGTTTTCTCCTCGTTGGCTTGAGAGATCGGAAAACAAAAAGCAAGCAAGTTGGTTAACACATATTCTCGATATTTTACCACGAGGTCTGTCGGTTGTTTTTTTAACACTTCCTCTTCTTTGTTTTTTACAAACAGCTGATTGACTAGACGGGTTAACTCATCCCAGGACATGACCATTTCGATCACCTCTGCAACAGAAAATTTCCGTTTAAGTTGTTCAATGGCTAATCGTATCGCAAAAGCAAAATGGGTGCGATCGAGCTTACGTGCACAGTTGACAGCGGAAATGACGCCAAGGTCATCGTTGAGCAGTTGAAGAAGCATCTGCTTCACTCCCCAGTTGATTTTTTGCCCTCCCGGATCCACTTGATCAGACAACAGCTTGTGCAAAACCTGTCCCGTCAACTTAAGCAGAATCAGATCAGGGTGTTGCTGTTCAATGATCTCGATAGCCGCGATGATGTCCAGCAAGCAATCATGATGAGCTCTCGCCATTTTCAGCAGATCTTGGCGAACTCGAAACAAGGCTTTTTTTAGATCGACAACGCGTTGATAGCCGATTGTCGTTTGGGTGTTTTCCGGTTTTTTCCTCTCTATTTGTCCCTCTAGCATCAACAACTGTTGTCGACTTTTTGCTAAAAACGGCGACAACACCTCATGTCGGAAATCCATTAGCGATCTTTCTAGTGAATATTGATCGACAGCATCATAGGCAAAATGAGTAAATGCCTCTTCAAGAAGTTCGTGATACCAGGCGCAATAGTCAATCCAACCGGCCATGTTGAGAAATGTCGGCAATTTCTCTAATGCCTCCGATTCGGCTTTCAACCGTCTTTTCCCTCGATGATCTTCGGCGTAAAAATCCTCCAGTTCCGTACTAAGGTGCACAACGTGCTGTCTGTTGTTTTCTCCTTGCCGATGAGAAATCAGCAACAGATGCTGCAACTCAATCCCATCCCATCCGAACTCTACAGAGTCCAATTGATTCGAACAGAGGCGGAAAGGAAGAGAGGCAACCTGTTGCACAAGCAGCAATAACTCATTGACTTTGACAATTGAGTCAATGGCCCCTGTTCTAATCACGGGAGTTTGATTTACCCGGGCAGCGAAACAGTTGTCTAAATGAGGTGCCGCCCCCTCTTTGCTAGTTGAGAGGTGCACTTTCCTTGGGAGAAGCTGAATGTGTTTCACGCCATCGTCAAATCCGAAGGCATCCACTGTCGTCTGAATACCATCGATGTTATGGGACAAGCGGTTGAATTCTTTTAACAC
>JBAUVX010000104.1:0-6144 GCA_049583465.1 Waddliaceae bacterium
CTTTCTCTCTGTGCTCTCTGTGTCTCTGTGTTTTACACTAACAACCATGCTTTAAATGAGTGGTGAAACTAGTACCTGCGCATTATCAACCGAAATCGCAAAATCGCAATTCGCCCATGGCGTGATGATTAGTCAAATGTATACATCGACGGTTTTAAGATCCCATTTTTTTACACGCAACTCTTTTCAAGGACGTCCATACTGCAATGCGGTAAAAGGTCGGCCATATTGCAATGCGGTAAGCAGAGTAAGTAGAAATGTTTTCTTTAAAAATCCTACCTACTCCTCTTTTCGACCACTTACCACATGGTCAATAGTTGCACGTCCTTTCATGCTGCAGCCATTATCCTCTTTCAGATCCTTAGGGGCGCGACATTTCTCCACAGTTTCCGATTCCCCTGAAATGAGAGGTTGCTTACACATGTTAGAAGAGCTCAAGAAAATTAGAGAGACTGTACAATCTTTTATTTTAAATGACCCCTATCTTGAGATTGTTTCCTCTAATTATTTGAAATCAGCAATAAAGCTATATCCACAACACTGTGGTAAGGCTTTAAGACCTGCTTTGGCCATTTGGAGCTGTTCTCTCTTTGATGAGACAAAAAAAGAGCATATGATCCCTATTGCAGCCGCGATTGAGTTAACCCATGTTTGGTCACTGGTTCACGATGACATTATCGACCAAGATGATACTCGACGTGGAGGACCATCTGTACATACCTTTATCCAGGAGAAGGCGTCATCGTACAAAGATGCAAAAAAATATGGCCATGACATCGCTATACTTGCCGGAGACATACAGCAAGCATGGGTTAATTACTTGATTACTAATGCTAATGAGATACCAGCAGAACTTAGGATTACCATATTAAAGAGGTTAAACAAAACGATTATTCCAGAGTTAGTAGATGGAGAGTCTATAGATACTGAATTTGAATACATTTCGCTCTCACAAATTCCATTTGAGAAAATATTCAAAATGTTAAAGCTAAAAACTGCTGCCCTTTTACAATTTTCAACGGAATGCGGGGCTATGATCGGTTTAAACAATCCGGATATCAATGAAAAATCCGTAAGGTCGCTCAGTAAATATGCTGAGTATATTGGATTAGCATTCCAACTTAAAGATGATCTCTTGGGAGTCTTTCAATCTTCAGAAAAACTTGGGAAACCAGCCGGTTCGGATATTAGGAATGGAAAAATAAATTGTCTTTTCAAAAGAGCCTTAGAGAAGATGTCAGAGAAGGAAAAACAGATTTTCAAATCTGTATATGGAAAGAAAGATGCTTCAGAACAACAATGCCAAGAAGTCGCAGGAATCATAGAAAATTGCGGAGCCAAACAGGAAGTGGAGGAGTTAGCAAGCTGTCAAATCGAATCAGCATTAGAACTTTTAAATAAGTTGCCTAGTAATAAATACAGAAACTATTTGGAAGAATTGGCATTCTTTTCAATACGTAGAAAAACGTAGCGCGGCCAATGAACCTATCTCACTAAACGCTTTTCAGCCGATTTCTTGCCTCTTGGGCTGATTTTGCACTCAATTTTTCACTCAACTTTCATAAGTTGAGATCAAAATCACCCTCAAGATCCAAAAAATCGGCTGAAAAGCGTTTAGTGAGATAGGTTCATTGGCCGGTACTGCATTGAGCATATTTTTTTATGAAATAATAAAGCATTGTGGATAAAATAATTTTCCCTTTTTAAGATTAGTGGAGATGTGAATATGCAGGAAGTTAACGGCATCGAAGCCTTTATCCGGGGTGCCTTCTCGGGATGAGCTTTTTTGTTATCCCCTTCAAGATGCGGCGGCGATAGCAAGCCCAACATTTCCTCTCTATGCTTTTCTGCCCTCAATCATAATGCCCGGCCAGGGGGCACTCTTGACTCATCGCCGCTGAAGTCTTCCCTTTGTGCATTGCCGTCCCTTCCCGGGTTTCAAGAATTGGATTTGGACGGCAACAAAGCCCAATTCTTGAATTTGAATGTGTATAATTGAGTATAAATCCATTAAATCCCTATAATAGAAAGAAGCCAATTGCGGGGTGTTAGCTCAGTTGGTAGAGCGCAACAATGGCATTGTTGAGGTCAACGGTTCGATTCCGTTACACTCCAATAGGCGTTGTCCGTCTCTTCAGCAAAAGAATTCGGCCAAGCGATAATCGTCGGTTATCATTTTTTTGCGGTCGCTGCCGGACGAAACTTTGGCTGAAGAGGCGCACAAGGCCCCCAATCATTACATAAGATGACGATGTCTTTTTTTGAATCGGTAGAAAACTTTCCCGGCGATCCCATTTTTGGTTTAGAAGCTGCATTTGCAAAAGATACCCGTCCCAAAAAGGTGAACTTAGGAGTTGGAGCTTACCGCAATGCTGAGGGCCGGCCCCACGTTCTTTCCGCTGTTAGGAAAAGCGAACGCATCGTTGTCGATAAACATCTACCTAAAGAATACCCTCCTATTCTAGGTTCTCAAGAATATATCGCCGCTTCCATCAAACTGGTTTTTGGAGAACATTCACCGGCAATCGCAGCAGAAGTCATTGCAGGAGCACAAACGCTCGGAGCCACAGGAGCTTTACGTGTCGGGGGAGAGTTTTTGGTCAATAATCGCATTAGCGGCACGATTTTCTTTCCGGACCCAACCTGGCTTAATCATCCCCCCATCTTCCGAAACACTAACATGAAGCTGGGGACCTATCCTTACTTTGACCCCCTCACTCATCAGCTTAATTTTTCCGAAATCTCCGCATCAATCAAGAAGATGCCGGCAAGAAGTACAATTCTATTTCAAGGAGGCTGTCACAATCCTACAGGAAAAGATCCTACTTTAGAGCAATGGAAAGAGATCTCGAAACTCCTGAAAAAGCAGAGGGTCATTCCCTTTTTCGACTTCGCCTACCAAGGCTTTGGACAGGGGCTTGATCAAGATGCCGAGGCGATTCGCCTGTTTGTCGAAGAGGGACATGAAATGCTCGTGGCAAGCTCCTATTCCAAAAATCTTGGCTTATACGGAGAAAGGGTTGGCCTTCTTTCGATTGTTTGCCGGGATAAAGAAACCGCAAACTCATGCAGCAGTCAAATACAACAAGTGATTAGAGGCAGCTATTCGATGCCCCCCTTGCATGGGCAGCGGATTGTGACAACGCTCTTGCAGGATAAAGTGCTAAGGAATGAGTGGGAACAAGAACTCGCATCGATGCGGGAAAGAGTCGGAAGTATGCGGCAAGCTTTGGTAGAGAAGCTGATGATTAAGAAAAAAAAGATTGACTACAGCTTTCTTAAAACACAAAACGGGATCTTTTCTTATTCGATGCTCAATCCGGATCAAGTTCATCGGCTGAAACAAGAATTTGCCATTTACCTCCCAAGGAATGGCCGCATTAACGTTGCAGGCCTTAATCATCATAACCTCGATTATGTCGTCGATGCCCTCATCTCTGTTTGCTGAACCTCCTTAAAAATCGTGCAGGTTTGTAATGAAAAGAACAAAGTTCTCCAAATCCTTTTTGCCCCTCTTCACCACCCTTCTCCTTTTAATGAGTATTCCACGAACAGCTTCGGAAAAAATCCAAGGAACTACTGTTGCTTTGTTAGCTCCATTTTGGGAGCAGATCGACCACATCAAATCGAACATATCCGGAATTTCCCAAAAAATTTTGCGCGCAGCAAGGCAAAGTCGTCCGGCAAATAGCGAAAATTCCTCAAGGATTTGCGAGGAAAGCAAGAGGCAGCACAACAGGTCAAACCAAGCGGATTCAATGGATCGGCCAACTGCAGACATCCAAAAGTTGCAATTAGAAAATCAACTTCTATCCAACGAAGTCGCGCGATTGAAGAGCATTCTCAGTGGAGAGTTGCCCCTCTATGGACAAACTGATGACCCCTTTAATGAAGAGCTTGCTGTTTTGCAGCCTCTGCTCCAACGCCATCAACGAGATTTACAGCGGATCCTTGTCCGGCAGTTAACATCAGCTCCCGCACAGGTGATTTTTCGCTCGCCCTCCACTTGGGACCATTCGCTGTGGATTAACGTTGGAAAAGCCCTTAACGAAACATTGGGAAAAGAGGTGATTGCAAAAAACAGCCCTGTCTTTGTCGGCAGATCCATTGTTGGTGTGATCGACTATGTAGGGAAAAAGCAAAGCCGCGTTCGGCTAATCACAGATTCAGGCTTAACACCATCAGTACGGGCTGTTCGGCAGCAAGAAGGAAAAACCCGGCATTTAGCCAAAGGAGAACTCCACGGGAAAGTGACATCTTCATGGCCAAATCATCGACAGATTTTGAAGGGAGCGGGCTTTAATTATGATTTTCCCGACGAAGAGGGGCCTGCGCGCGATCTCAGAACAGGAGCTCCTGTCGGCGACAGGGAAGGCGTCCCCGTATTGCCTATACTTCAACAAGACGACTTATTAGTGACAACCGGAATGGACGGAGTTTTTCCTCCCGGTTTCGAAGTCGCCACAGTGAGTTCCATTGATCTTTTAAAAGAGGGTGATTATTACTATGAATTAGAAGCTGTCCCAACAGCGGGAAATTTTGATGATCTCTCTCTCGTCTTTGTCCTTCCTCCCGTTGGCTACGATCCTGCAGACAAGCCCCCCCACATCAGAAACCGTCAGCATTGAACCATGCCCCAAAAAGCGATTGGATTTCAAGACCGATAATCCAGAAGGTCGCAAGGGCAAGGATGATGAGCATGACACGTCCGCCGGGGAGCTGCCGCTGAGAGTTTAGCTTCATGCGATAACGGCCTATCCATACAAAGGCAATGGGAAACAAGCCATTGAGGATGGCTTCTCCAAATCCACCGGCTAGGCTGAGAGCTGAGGCAAAAATATCTGGTTTGACGGCGGCAAACAAGGTCGGGGGAAGAAAAACCAAGAAACACAGCCCGGCCCGACTGATCCCTTGCCGTGGAAGCTTGAGCCCATCGCCAAAAAAATCCACCATGGAAAGAGAAACGCCTAAAAATGAGGTGACGAGGGCAAAAAACCCAAAATAGGCGCCAAGCCCGCTGATCCACGGGTTTCCCGTCATTTTCTGCAAGGCGAGAGTAATCGGCGTTCCCTCCGCCGCCGTTGATGCAATGGCATCCTGAGCTAGTGTTCCGATGATCATCCATTGCCATAAAGAGTAGACAAGGTATGGGATTGCGGTTCCAACGATAATCGACAGGCGGAGCTTATTCACGTTGCGCTTTAAATAACCGGTCATTGATGGAATGATATTGTGGTAGCCATAAGCACTGAAAAAGATGGGAGCCCCCATCATCGTCAATCCCCATTCACGACGAAACAAGTATGAAGCCTTCACTTCTGTGCTGCCAATGGACACCAATAAAACGTAGGAAAAGATTAAGCTGATCACGAATAACTTGTTGGTTCGATCGACAACCCGGTGGCCAAGAAAAATGAGGAAACCTAGCAATGAGGCAAAAAGAAAGTATCCCGAAAAGCCAACGAAGTGCAATCCCAAATAGCTGCCTATTGTTTCGACAAACAGAGGAGTTCCTCCGGCAATGTAGGAGACCAATAAACAGTAGTAAAGGAAAACAAACGAAATTCCACAAATCAGTTTTCCGATTGGGCCGAGAATTTTTTGTGCCACAGAAAGAAGATGTTCGCCATCTTTCATCCAAAGAGTCGCTTCGAGGAGTAAAAGGCCGGTGGCAAGCATAAACAGCCAACAAAGTGTATTGACCACCATTGCCGGGAAAAAACCTGCAATACCCGTGACAAGAGGTAAAGCTAGCATTCCGGCCCCGATACTTGTCCCGCCGACGAGTAAAATACCGCTCGTCAGACTAGCCTCTTCTTCTCTCTTTAGACCAGGCTCTGCTTGGCTTTGTGTTAATGTCATTGAATCCATGACTGTAGTTAATTAGGGTTTTACCCGTTCAAACGCAAAGAAAATAAATTAAACATTAAAAATATAATAAGGTATTATTTAATTAAATTCAATGAAAACTTATGTTAAGAGAGTCATTAACGATGCTTTGCGGTGGTGAAGCCCACATTCCGCATGTTGCGGGAGGTGATTTCAATAGATTTTTGATTCTAAGTGGGTTACAAAATCGAAGCTTGGTCTGTAGTCACCAATCGAGATTTTGTAATCCACTTAGAATTAAAAAGATGAAGAAAT
>JBAUVX010000105.1:0-4286 GCA_049583465.1 Waddliaceae bacterium
CATGTTGCTGGAGGTGATTTCAATAAATTTTTGATTCTAAGTGGGTTACAAAATCGAAGCTTGGTCTGTAGTCACCAATCGAGATTTTGTAATCCACTTAGAATTAAAAAGATGAAGAAATCGCCCGCGCAACATGCGGAATGTGGGATTTAAACCCGGGGGTTCTAGCAAAATTAGCCGCTAAATGATTGAAGCTAAGACCTTAAATGAATTTAGAAAATCACAATCCACTTGCAGCCAAAGATTTACGAACATTTATGTAAGCGATCTTTTTTCCTTTCCGGGTTTTTTCCTTTCCGGGTTGTTTAAATCTCCTTCTTGTGTTTAAATTCATGTAATAAGTTTTTGAAGGCGTGGAAATGAAAAAGTTTTTTTTGAAGTTTTTTTTGGGTATAACGATTCTGAATACGAACGCTCTTTTCTCTGAAGAGGATTCTTTCTGTCAAGATTGTTATGAATATAGGTCCAAATGCCGATCGACGCCTTGCGTTTCTATCTGTTGCCCCCCTCATTGCGGTGAATTGTTTATCGCCGCTGAATATCTCTATTGGAAAGCCCAGGAAGATGGATTATCTTATGCGTTGACAGGACTTGGAACATTCGGCGGGACCCCTCCAACTATTCAAGGAAAAGTCGAAGATGTAGATTGGAAGTGGAATTCAGGCTACAGAATAGGGGGAGGATTTGTTTTCCCATGCCAGTGCTGGGATCTTTTTGCGAATTATACCCATCTTAATAGCGACGCGAAAGGATTCACTGAAGTCCCGGGTACAGGATTTGACTCCTCTTTATGGACAACTTTCGGTCCTCCCGCAAACGGATCGGCTATTCTCGCTCCCATCGCCTCTGCACAATGGGATCTGCGTTTCCGGGTTGTTGATGTCGAAGCAGGAAGAAGATTCTGTTGGAAAAATTGCTATATATTCCGACCCTTCGGAGGGATACAGGTAGTATGGACAAAAGACGCATATGACATTGTCTATTCCAGCCCACCCGACAATTATATGCAGACGATTCATCAGAAACAGGATTTTTGCGCTGTAGGGCCTCGTTTGGGGATATCAAACAATTGGAATGTTTTTCGATGCTTCAGCTTCTTTGCTGACGGGGCGGCATCTTTGGTTTGGGGGGATTTTAAAGTTAAACGACTGGACACTCTAGGGGTTGTCGACCCAACGACTGTAGTCGACACAAAACATAACTTTCACTCACTGCGGCCTCTACTTGATTTTAAGGCAGGGATAATGATCAACGGCTGTTTTTTCAATCGGGTGACCGCATATGCCAAAGTTGCCTATGAAACCTTTCTCGTCTTGCAGCACAATCAAATGCTGAAGTTTGTCGATAATGCCAATCTCAAAGGGGTATTTTTCCCTATTAATTCCAATTTGGTGTTTCATGGCCTTACAGTATCCGCAGGGATAAAATTTTAATCGAGCGTAAAAACACCACCCAATCTTCCGGGAAGTCCACATCGTGAATGGCTCATTCCGATCTAAAACTCGGGTTATTCAGGATTTTGCAGACTCGCTCTTAGTCGACGGCTTTGACGATAATGCAAGTGACGGTTTTGTCATTGCCGCCCATACTAATCATCATGCCATAAGGTGTTCGGAATTTCCCCTGATTAGCCGCTTTTTTCGTCAGCTGTTGGAACAAATCGACCATCTGCCTCACTCCCGTGGCTCCCGTCGGATGGCCAAAACCTCCCAACCCTCCGGAGAGATTGATCGGAAGAATTCCATCTATCCTTGTTTTGTGATCTAAAATCATCGCCGACCCCTTTCCTCTGTCCGCAAATCCTATGGCTTCCAGAGCTAAAATCGCCGTGATCGAAAAACAATCATGAAGCTCTAAAACCCCAAGATCTTCCTTCGTCAATCCCCCTTGTTCCAAGGCTTTTTTAACAGCAATTTCCGTCGTAGACAAAACAGTCAAATCCTGAGGTTTCAACGTAATATCTCCTTCCGCACCGGCAATCGCGGCAATCTCCACAGTATCCTCCCTGCTGATCCCGCACTTTTTTAATCCCTCTTCTGATAGAACAAGCAGAGAAGAAGCTCCATCGCTCACCTTGGAACAGTTGTAAAGATTCAAATGAGGAACAAACGTTTCGGAATTAGGCGGGGCCATGGCCAATGCAAACAGGTCTCTTGCGGTGTTCGGGTACTCTTGAGCTTTAGGATTGTTCCGCGCATTCACAATGCATTGCTCATACCATGCAGCCATTGCTCGACGCGTATCTTCTTCCCCATACTTTTCGTAATACCCTCCGGCTCTTTCGGCAAACACTCCCGGGAAAAAATGGGCATACCCTCCTTTTCGCTCTTTAGCATAATACGAAGCCCCGGCGAGGACATCGGCTCCATAAACAGCTTTCATGGTGTTTTGCATTTCAAAGCCGGCGACAAAGACCGAGTCTGCAAGGTCTGATAAAATTGCATTAACGGCCGTGGCAATGGCTCGCCCCCCTGTCCCGCACGCTCCTTCCACTCCCGTGCAGGGCTTACCCAAAAGAGAGGGAACCATGTAGGGAAGAAAACCGGGAAGATTGGCCTGTTTCAGGAAACGGCCTGACATGAAGCTGCCGATGACCCCTTCGTCGAAGAGAGGATGCTCAATCTGCTCGCAAGTTCCTTTCGCTGTTTCCTGCAAATACTCTTCATAGGGGCGCATCGGCTTTTTCGGATCGAATTCTTTTCGCCCCGATCCCATAAAAACGGTGGTATACCCGGCGGCGGCATACACCTTTTTTCTCAGCTTTTTCATAGAGAATGTCCCTTGTTGTTTATAAAAGCCTCCACACCATAGAGATGATAAAATCCATCCATCAATACGGTGTTGACATCGTCGATGCTCTCGGCGACCCCTTGTTCAACGAGATCATGGGCAATCTCTCGTGATTTCATCAGAAACTGCTGAGCCAATTTCGCTTCTTTAGAGTCTGACCGAAAAAGTTCTTTCAGATAGTCTTTAATAAAACGCTCTTTGTTTTTATCTTTATGAAGATCTTTCCATGTGCGAACCCCCCAAGAAGGGAACACCTGTTCGGGAATAGGGACATAGGCGTTCTTCTTTATGGAAAACACTTGTATCGGCCTCCTTCCCTCATAGGCAAAAAATCCTTCTTTTTGCGTTCCGTCCGGATTCTGCCCTCCCCATTTTCCACGTCGAAACATCTCCTCGACCAATCCCGGTTGAAACGTTAGCCCAAGAAACTGTTTCATGATTGTCATGATGTTTTGACACACGTCGATGCCGACATAGTCCAACAATTGAAACGTGCCCATGGGGCGCAATAGCCATGTTTGTGTGAGATGATTGACAAAGGCGATGGCTTCAATCTTGTCAGTGCAATTCACTGTTTCAACTAATCGACAAGCCTCTTCTATCTCCCGGATGAGGTGGCCATTGCCAATAAAGCCGCTTACGTCTTTTGCAACGACAACGGTTTTCCCAAGACGGATGGCTAATTCTTTTGCCAAGGGAACTAGCCTGGGGTCGGCATCTCGAGGGGGGATGAGTTCCACAAGTTGTTGGACGATCGGGGGATTATAAAAATGGCATCCGATAAGTCGACCGGATAGTCCGCTTTTTTCTCCTAGAACTCCTATGGGAATCGATGAGGTGTTAGTGAAATAGTATGCGTCTTCTCGACAGATTTTCTTTAACTGACTCAACAGATTCACTTTGCTCTCAAAATCCTCGACAATAGCTTCAAAGACGAGACGGGAGTTTTTGGCTGCTGAGATATCGCTATCCGGATGAATCATATCAACGGCTCTTTCGACAAAGGCCTCGATCATCTCTTCATTGCTGACGAGTTTGGGATTGCCATGGAAAAAGCGCCGCAAAGCATTGATCGACTTTTCGGCAAACGTTCGGATAGGGAAGCGGAGCTCGCTTTTAAGGCTGTTTAAAAGATCTTCATCGAGGTCGATCAAGCGAAGAGAGTACCCTCCTTTTCTCATATACCCTGTTTGCTCGGCGTCTAGCCGGGCCATTTCTTGCACAAGCAACTGCGCAATACCCCTGCCCATTTTTCCCGCAGCCCCAACCACAGCAACTTTTTTTAAGTCATCATTGAGCATATTTTGACGACACCCTCTTCCCTTTGCGGATACCACAATATCCATTCAACGTCTAGAACAGGAATTCCCGGCGAAATATTCTATACGTGTTTAATAGCTAACGCCATGGGCGAATTGCGATTTTGCGATTTCGGTTGATAATGCGCAGGTACTAGTTTCACCACTCATTTAAAGCATGGTTGTTAGTGTAAAACA
>JBAUVX010000106.1:0-5522 GCA_049583465.1 Waddliaceae bacterium
TCTAATAGTCAAGAGAAAAAATATTTTTTTAATTGATATTACATGCCTACATAATTCAGCTCAAAATAAGCTTATTTTATTCCTATTCAGTGACTTACTCTGTGATCTAGGGAGGAACTTCGGTCTAAAACACGCCCCATGTCTTTTGCCGAGTTTTCTTCGGCGCCAGAGGTGGCTGAGTGGAGTGTATCGAGAAACAGGATGTCGACAGGCTTGGGTTTCTCTTTTTCTTGGCTGCTTTCCCATTCACGAATGAAGGTGATTACATTCTCTTTGGAGTCTGTTGAAAAAAGTTGTGGGACCTGGGGAAAAATTGTGAGATTACGCAATGAATCGGGGTCTAATCCGTATTCGTTTGTTGCAGCCTCAAACCTCGACTTGAGGCCAGAAATCCCCTCTCCCGCACAATAAACAACGTTCAGAGGCTTTGTGACGACAAACTCTCGCGCCCACTTCAGTCCTAGGCATGAGGCCATGATCATATCGATTACAACGAAACTCTTGCCACTTCCGGGGGGTCCGAAAATCATCCCCAGATCATTCCCACCAATGATTCCCTTAATCAGCCAATTTTTTTCTGGTCTGCGTAGAAACTCAGATAAAGAAAATGGCTGAAATGTCGGTTCTTTCTTTTGTTTCTTGAGTTGTTCTTTGACTGAGTCGAGGCCGCAAACCTGAGCAAGATCGTTAAAATCAGTAAGCGCTTTCCCATTTTTGTCTTTTTCTTTTCCGACGGGGAAATGTGGAAATACAACAGCGCACCTATACTTGCTTGCTGCTTGCTCTGCGCACTTTAAGCCCTTTTCACCCTCTTCTATGTCCGCACAGATTGTAATCGCATTGTCGGGATGCTTTTGGCGAATGCCGTTGATTACGTGCTCAATGTTCCCAGAAGAAAGGGCTGCAATAACGGGATGCTTTGTTGCTTCGTAGATCGAAATGGCGGTCGCATACCCCTCAGCGACGTAAAAGGGCTCTCCGTCAATGATGTTAGATGTTTGAAAGTAGTTTCCACGCACTTCCCCGTTTTGCAAAAAGCTCTTGTATACTCTCATTGCATCATCTACTGAGATAAACTGAAGGCTTCGAATGTCACCATTGGTGCTTCTAACTGGAATGACGAGTGATTCGTGCCCCTGCGGATTCTTGCCAAAGCGGACGCCGGCTGGGGTGATTTTTTTCTTTTCGACGTATCGACACTGAACAGCATTTTGGGATTGTTCGCTGAACGAGCTCCACAACTTTTGAGCTTCTAGCGCAGCGTTATTTTTAGTGTGCATGATCTTCTTTTCCCGGTTTTCCCTTTCACTGCTGTGGCGTTCTTTTATCGCCTGGATCTCTGAATTCGTATATTCGCGGCTGAATGGCTCTCCCGCGTCGCTTGACAGCCTTGCAACAGCACCCCGGAAGGTTATCCCCAGCTTCTCTTGAAGAAAGTCGATGGCATCGCCGTGTTCATCGCATCCGTAACAGTGGTAATGATCGACATAAACGCAAAATGACGGTGTCTTCTCATCATGGAAAGGACACAGGCCCTTGTAGACGTTGCCCTCTTTCTTCAAGTCAACGTGCTGGCGAATCAGCTCGTGTAGGTCTACCTTGTCTTTGATTTGCTCAATTTGATTGTTGGAAATTTGCGCTTGATGTTGGATGATTTTTTGTGTATGATTAGGCATGAAAAGTAAGGCTCCGATGATCTAGGGGTTTTCAAGATGAAGCCGTCATAGCCGACGGCTTTTTCGTTTTTTAGTGTTTCGTGTATTTGCACAGTCATTAATTCCGGTCTCCGAAATAATTTTCTTCAAGGAATTTCAGCAGGTCGTCTCTGTGTACGAGTAGCCTGCTGCCAACACGTGTGAATGGCATGACGCCATTTTCAAGTGCGTTTTTTGCGCAATAATATGATCTGAAGAGGCCGAGATCAATTAATTGATGGATTGTGACGAATTGCTTTTTGCCTATACAATCATCAATCGTCCATAGGCTGGTTTGCTGCATTTAAGCCTCCTTTTTGGAGACTCAGAGAGAAGTTTTTTACATTTTGTGCTTACACAATCTACAAGTGTAATCTATAAGTGTAATTATACCGTAAAATGTTAATTTTAACCTGGAGAAGACATGACAATCACCACCACCCAAGAAGACCATGCGATTCAACTCACGAGCAGAGATGAAGACTTGCAAGTGTATGATAAATTTGTATGGAACACGATCAAGAAGATCACTGTTGAGGAAGCTTATCAGCTTTGGGTGAATCGCATTAAGAATCCTCACACTAAAAAGAATTACCAATCCGCATTTAACCGATTGGTTTTTCATGGCATCATCGACCCGCTGGCATCCATCTCCACCATCTCAATAGCAGAAAATCATCGGAAGATTCTCAGTAAGATTGGATCGCTAGATCTTAAGGAAGCCACCAAGCAAGCCCGAGCAGCCGCCTATATTGCTTTCACTAAATTTCTAGCTCAGGAATACCCTCGAAACTTCGATCGAGCGTATCCTATCAAAGCTGATGAGAGTTCTACCTTTGGGAAAGTTAGAGAAATTGCCGAAACAAAACACATGTCTCTAGAGGAGTGGACACGATTTTTCGGTGTTCTTGAGAAGATAAATCAAAGAGACTGCTTGATTGCAAAGATGATTTTGCAGGGTGGGCGCCGGGCTTGTGAAGTTTTATCGCTTCACACGGATCAGATTGACTGGGACAATAACATTATTACATATACAGTATCCAAAACGGGGAAGATGAAGAGGGAGCGATTTATCACATACCCGGATAGCATCATATCTCAATTAAAGGAGTATCTGGATGGGAGAACCGGCACTGTCTTTATCACACGAACAGGTAAGCCGGTGCCGATAGTTCAGCTCCAGAATACCTTTGCTAAAGCCGGGTATGTTGCCGGCATTAAATTCAAGATTCATCCTCATGTGCTCAGAGCGTCTTGCATCACCTTTTTAAGACAGCAGGGTTTTAAAGATTGCGACATCCTCAAGGTTAGCGGCCACAGTCGGGCTGAAATGATTAATTATTACGACAAGACCGCACTGAAGGAAAATCCCTCGGCAAAAGTGAATCTTGTGAGATAGCGCATCCAGACATTGAAGAGTCTTTATGGCGGAAACTGCTATGTTTCATCGGTTTATAACAATCCCTCGCAAAACACATCAGGGAGGTTTAAAGCGTGTTTATGGAGTATAAAAATTATTCGACATAGATTAGTACGAACTGATTTTCTCCCCACATCCTGATCCAATATAAAATAACGCCGCTGCTACTCAAAATAGGATTGTTTATGAGTTCAATGTCTGGGTTTATTTTTTTTATTTCCGCATCTAAATTAATGTGTTCTCCTTTATGATTTATGAGACATCGAAACGAGTTTACCCCTAGATGTTCACACCCACTAATTTGTCCTTTGTCATCAAAACCTGTAAGAGAAAAATTATCAGAAATATTCTTTACATCACCATCTCTAGACCACTTGAATGTATTCGAGACCTCTCTTTCTTCTCCATCCACCTTTTCCATTTCGAATGCTGTAAAAGCTACTTCGTCCATATTGTTCAATTTTATGGTTGTATCCAAGGATGAATCTGCCCCTTCAATTACATGGGTGGAACCATCCCAAAGAAAATATTTCCTTCCAGTTATGTAAAACAAATTTTTCAATGGGTGCCTCTCCCCATATTCCAACATTCCTAAAATTGAGCCGTTTTCATTGATGTCTATTAATTTGATGCCTACGATATGAAATCCCAAATCTTCTGCGTCATTGAGGATAAATTCTTCGGCCTCTCCTTTTTCACAAATAAAACCTTTATGAATGTTGTTTTTCGTTTCATAATTTCCTATAATTTGCCCTGGAGAGTTGATGCCAACGATCCTGTGATTTTTTGTGTTATACCCTAATCTTTTTGTGTCTATTTTTTGTGTTCCAAGATGATTCGACCAGATTGCTAACCGACTATTGTCTGAAAATAATGTTTTTGTGTTGTTAATCCCAATCCATAAATGTTTGTCGTCATTAACAGGCTCAATTCCTCCTTTCGATGACCATATTGCATAGTGATAGCTACAGCTTCCTTCTTCAAGATACTTAAAAAGAACTTCTCCATGGTGGTTGATTGCCTCTGGAAGGGAACATCCTGACATCAAAACAAGATCGTCAGGAACCACGACTGTGATCTCAGAAAATGCAAGGGAGTTAAAAAACATAAAACAAATAAGTGATAAGATATTTTTCATATTTTTATTCCAACAGTTTAAACAAAAGTCAAAATAGTATTAAAACGCACAAATAAAATCAAGGGATCATATTGAGATCTCGGCCAGGAAGCTCATACTTGCCCTGTAGCGAAAGATCTCTTTTTGTCGCGTGTCTTCATTGACGGCCAGCGAATTACGCACAGAAAGGCTGAGAGTAAGTCCGCGACGTTTCTAGGGAGAAAACACCATTCCAGTCGCCCCCTAGACCTTCTCAGCAGTGGTTCTGAAGCTTTCTAAGGGCGCATCAGCCGATACTTTCTTATTAGGCAAGATATAAGCCTCAACACCCTCAGGGGTCCAGATGGCCTTAAAAAAAATGCGTAGGCACCGCCATGTTGTTGTCTCCGATCACTTCGTAAGTGACGTATTTTTTCCCGTCTGGAGCCTGTTCCGAGCGGGCTGACGCTGCTCAACAGAAAAGCATCGGCTAGTTCCTTGTCGCTACAGACATGATCAGCAGCAGGGGAAAGATGTCCTCGGTCATAGCCGCAATTCTTATAATCGCTGAGCAACGCCCTCACGACCTCGGGAATGGAGATGTCCGGGGAGAACCTGCATTGGCTCTTGTCTGCCTCCCCCTGCAACTGTTCTCGGGCCAGCTCTTCACAAACCCAAGATGGTTGTTTCAATCTCCATCGTAGCCCATGGAAAAGCCTTCTTTCTCAAGCACAAAATAAGAGCATGGACGTTGACGTATACCTTCCTCTTTTGCAGCCAAAAGAGGAAAACAGAAAGGCAAAATTATGGAGAGTGGTGAAATGCTCCGAGCCTGCGATAAAAGCGAGAGAGCCGATAACCCCACAAAGAAAGTGAACCTTGTGGGATAGGTGCAGACCTTTATCAATGCCCTGTGCGTAATTTGAAGAGATGGCTTGAAGTAGCGGCAATTCAAGATGGCCCCATTTTCCGATCTTTAATGAAGGGTGGAAAAATCTCAGAAAAACAGCTTTCCGCGCATTCAGTTTCTCATATTATGAAGAGGGTATTTGATAAAGATCACAGCGGGCATAGCTTAAGAACCTGTTTAAAATCTTTTCTCCTTATGGCATAAAGGATCCTCAGAAAGTATTTGGAGGTGATTTATGTCTTATCCTAGCGATATTAGCCGTGAACAATTTGAAAAAATCAAACCTATCCTTGAGTCCGCTCGCAACCAAACTCGCCCTAGAGAGGTAGATATATATCATGTGTTTTGCGCTATTTTGTATCTATTAAAGAGCGGGTGTCAGTGGCGTATGCTTCCCAGAGA
>JBAUVX010000107.1:0-7898 GCA_049583465.1 Waddliaceae bacterium
GCTATAATATCTTTCGGAATTTTAACCGTTACTTCAGGAAAGGCAAGAGAGTTAAAAAGTATAAAAAAAATAAATGATAAAATGGTTTTCATTGTATTTCACCCAGACACTTTTAATAAATTTAACAGTATTATTGAAACTGATGAATAAAATCAACTATTTTATTGTATTATGGAACCAGATTGGGAATTTGCAACGCATAAAATATTTGTTTTAGGTTATCAGACAAAGGTTTGCTCAGCCTCCTACAATGACATAGGTACCTTCACAAAGTATGAGCAACGGGTATTTTTCTGCTTGTTCTTTTCGTTTGACTGGCAAGAAGAGACTAGCAAAAAAGCATTTGCTAGCGAGGTGAACAATTTAAAAGCTGCTCTCGGCATTTCTTTCCAGTTCGATTAATCTTCCCTCAATATCCTGCAACTCCTTGAACTTAGAAACAAGGTTCAGGATATCATTTGCGGCGCCTCTTTGCACTCTTTGATCCTCACTTCCCAAAAGGCTCACCAATACATCCACAGCCCTTGATGCAGCTGATTTTAGCGAGGAGACTGCATCATCCAACATTTGATCTTGAAGCCTTCGTACTTCAGCTTTAAAATCCTTATTATGCATCCATTCGCACAGCTTTTGCCGTGACACATTTGCTTTTTCGGCAGCTTCCGCGTAAGTAGATGAGCTCACTATAAAAGGGATTGCGTGCAGCTGTTTTTGTGTAAATTTTTTTATAGGTTCGACTTTATGCACTTTTAGTCACTTTACCCACTCCAACAAATTACTCACGAATCATGTAATGGATAATCTCCAAAACCTCATCAGAAACTAATAGGTTCCTTCTTTTTTCTTTAGGCGTAATAAAAATTTTAGTTGTTTCTTCTTCATTCTTCATTATAATGCGTGCAACCTCCGACAGGAATACAAAGTGATGCTCGTGAAATTCGCGCACCTGGCCGCACATTCCAAATAACAAATCTGCTTGTGAACCTAAACCCAAAAACTTTATTCCCTCCCCTGCATAATTTGGCCATGGCACAGCCCATTTTACAGCCCCATCTGGGTGTCCAATTCGCTCAACATCCCAGAATTCTTGCGCGCGTTTAAAAACATCGCCAGTGCCGTCAGGAACTCCCACAAAGGCCATCAGAGGGCCTGGACTATTCGCTTGGCGTTTTTTCTCCAGTTGGCTTAATCTTTTGTCTAGCAGCATCGTAACCTCCGTGTTTTTTAATTTTCCCTTTCTTTTAATCTGCGACTCAATCATGACCCTAAAATGAATCTTAAAGCTCTCATCGCATCATCAGATATCCTCAAAAATTTCCTTTCTTTTTCCGGAGTGCTCAAAATCATCTTAATCTCGTTCCAATTCTTCAAAATCGAAGATGAAATGTCAGACAAAATCACGATCTTTTTGTTTCGAAAATTTTTTTCATTGTTCTTCATATTTAATCTCTAAAATTATTGATACCTACACTTGATTCACATTCTTCAAGATTGTTGGTGATGTTTTTATTTTACTAACATCTGTAAAAACCTTATTTTAATTTGTTTAGAGAATAAATGCATAGCATTAACTCTTGATTTAAGTTTTTTCGGACTATTCATCGTATCGTTAAAAAAGGATTGTCGATTAAATGGATCAGATTATCAGGCATCCTCGCAGTTATGCGATACTTCTGATGATGGGGAAAATTAACTTTGTCACAAATTGTGCTACAGGGATGCGCTAAAATTCAAAACTGTATTTTCGACTCTAATTTTCTAATGCATGGGCCAATCTTGGGTCAGTACTTGCCGTGACAGCACATAATTTCTAATAATTTTACGTAAAACTGCGTTTATTTCTTTGTCTAATCGTGTATTGGTTAGTTAGAAGGTGTTATGTGGCGTTACGAAAGCACCATCGACTTAAAATCCCTTGGGCCGTGAGGTCCGTGCAGGTTCGAGTCCTGTTCCGAGCAACTTATGCTAAGCGGGTTTGGTTTGATGGAGTAGATGAGCTAGCCCCCTAAAAATAGAGAATGTTCCAAATTTGTGACACTGAGAAAAAATAGAAGGTCTCTAACAAGAGGATTTATTGACTCATTTAGCAACTATATGTTACCTTTTAAGCAATATTTGGAGGTATCTATGGGCAGCATTATATCGAGAAAGAAAAAGGACGGTAAAGCGAGTTATTTGGTTCGTATTCGATTGAGGGGAGACAAGCCTATTACAAGAACGTTTCGAACAAAGGCCCTGGCTCAAGATTGAATGATTTCTACAGAAGCTGCCATTAAAGAGGGGCGTTTTCATTTTTTCTCTGAATCAGGACGGCAAACTGTTTCAGATATGATTGCTCGATATATTGAATGTGAACTTCCCAAAAAACCAAAGAGCTTATTGAAACAAACAGCTCAGCTTAAGTGGTGGGAGGGTCAAATTGGACATCTGTTCATCAGTCGAGTTACACCTGCTATCTTGGTAGAGTGTCGTGATAGATTATCAGCAGAGACAACATGTCGAGGAGAAAAAAGATCACCCGCGACAACCAATCGTTACTTGGCCGTTATGGCTCATTGCTTCTCCGTTGCATGTAAAGAGTGGCAATGGCTGGATGATTCACCTATGAGGCATGTCTCCAAACTTAAAGAGCCACGAGGACGAGATCGTATTTTAACAGATAAAGAGATGTATAGGCTTTTTGAGGCGTGTCAGCAAAGCAAAAATCCCTATCTTTACACTGTCGTACGAGTAGCGCTTGGCACAGGAATGAGACAGGGAGAAATTTTGGGGCTCGTTTGGAAAAATGTCTATTTTCCTGAATCAAAAATTATTTTAAGAGACACAAAAAATGGTCGAATTAGGGCTGTACATTTAGCTCCTGAGATAAAGGAATTATTGGAAGAGATTGGGAAAAATAGACGGTTAGATACTTTTTTTGTTTTTCCATCCCATGATGGATTACAACCTGCATCTATTAGGACGGCTTGGGAAAATGCACTTCAATTAGCTGAAATAAAGGATTTTAGATTTCATGATTTGCGCCACACTGCTGCTAGCATGATGGCGATGAATGGAGCATCAGATGCCGAGCTTCGAGCTTTTTTGGGACATTTGAGTCCATCACAAACCGTTCGCTATGCACACTATCGTGATAGCGAGATGGAAGTATCTGTCAACCGTTTAAGTGAAAAAATTGCTAACGCTCATAACCACTAGGTATTAGATATGGAAGGCACATTTTTTGCTGATGTGAAAAAAAATAGAGAAAAAATTAATCGCTTCTTAAAAGCGTGCCGAAATCAGCATAAAAAAGAGTGTGACACAAGTTTTCGAAATACCTATCGGGAGAGCCTAGCAAAAGCGGAGAAGTTTTTTTCTCGTTTTAAAAACGAAGTGGAGCAGGTTCCCTTTGAATTCGCCATTGAACATTGGTTAGGTGTTCATGCCCCAGCTGTGGGGTTGGATGATGCATGTGATGTCTTTGAAATACTGGTGTCCGAGAAAGTCATCCGCTTAGAAGATGACTCAGGAAAAGTTTTAACTCTTGGGGATCAAGCAATATTGGGTCATGTCAGGTATATCGAAGCGATTCGCTGTTTGCAAACAATCCCTTTAATCAAGCGAGAAAGGATGGTCAATATCTATCTTCAGTTTTCTAAACACCTTTCTCAGGCAACGTTAGGTTTTATACCCGCACAAGAAGATCCTGATCGCATGAAGGTGGAAAATAAGGCAGTTCCTTATGATGAATTTATGGATTTTATTCATCATCTCTCTGAGCGAGATGCCTTGATGGCTTTTTTGATGTACTTTGATGAGCCATCGATGACCGAAGTCATAGATTTAAAGCTCTCTCAAGTAGATTTCATTCAGGGTATTGTTACTTTTGGTAAACGTCAAGCGATTTATCCGACGCATGTCATGCAACGATTGCATCGTTTTGTCGTTGGCAAAAATACCGATGATTTGGTCTTTCAAAACCGAAATCATGAAGCTGTTAATCGATCTCGCATCTATCGCGCCTTTAAAAATGCATCATCGAAAATGACTCCATCCCAAGAACTTACGCCAAAAAGGTTGTGTAAAAAGCATCATTAAATAAATATATGTTGCTTAAAAGGTATCATGATGTTACTCTTAGCCTAAGTTAGTCAAAATTTAGGAGGTAAAGACATGACACAACCATCAATACGTTTTCAGCCCATCAAAGACTTTCTCAAGAACAGATCGTGGCCAACGGAGAGTAGCATTCGCTGGTACATCCATTTTAACAAGCATGGCTTTGCTGATCGTTGTGTTAAGAGGGTGGGAAAAAAAAATTCTCATCGACACTGTGGAAGTTGATTCATGGATTTTGGAGTGTGCATCAGAGGAAGCTAAACGATGATGGCGGATATCAATCAGGCAAGGCAATTTTTAGATTGTCTAGAAGATGATCCAGGCCTTTTTACATTTCAAATTTTTGATGATAAAAATCATAAAAAGGTGATTCCTCAGATTTTACACGGGAGTTTTGAAAAAAATCGAGATGCGTTAGTCCATGCCAATAGCCAACAGACCGCGGGTGTTTTTGTGACAGTCAATCAGACGGATTTAAAAGGGCGACGGGCCGAAAACGTGACAGCAATTCGCGCCTACGACGTAGACCTTGACGATCCAAAGAAGGCACCGTTACAACCTGTGCTGGAAGGGCCTTTGGAGCCTCATCTTGTTGTGCAATCCAGCACTGTAGGAAAGTATCACGCCTATTGGTTAGTTAATGGTGTGCCATTGGAGAGCTTTCGAGTTGTTCAAACAGCATTGTTGAATCGGAAGTTCCGCGGTTTTTTCTGACGAGGTTTTTCAACCTTTTGCATAACAGTAGTTTGTGTTTTTTTGTGCAAAAAATGTAGTCACTAGGAAACCTCGACGGAAATCGGCTGCAAATAATTGATTGTCATCAATTTGAATCAGCCATCTTACCTTTAGAGGGACGGAACTTCCGTTCCAATTCAAGGACTACTCATTTGCCGGATGAACCTAAATTTTTCCTAATTTTTTCGGTAGTGTTTATGACGATAACGGAAGCAAAGAGTGCGTTCGCAAAAATTACAAAAGAGAAACTCTTTCATACACCTGATTTTATATCGTGTCCTTGCGGTGAGGGTGCTTAACAGCAAATAGGCAAAGAGCGCATTCTTTCCTTTTAATTCCACAATAAAAGGAGGATGCAGCCATGAATGACCCAGAGAACACTCTTGAAGAAATTCTCGAGATTTTAACCCTTTTTCGCAGCCAAAATGAAACTAAACGTAAATTCCCCAAAGATACATGGGATTCCATTATTCGTTTAACACAGGTATTGCCTCTTAACAAAGTTTGCACACGCCTTAAAATCAATCCCTCCTACCTGAAACAAAAAATTCGTCAATCAACCGAAACATTAGATTTCCAGGAATTGCCCATTCAAAATTCTTGTTTTGATACTGTTCTGATAGAATTGTCAACAAAATCTGAACTGAAAGCAAAAATTCAAGGCCCTTCATCCTGCCTAAATTTCTTGTTGCCATTGTTCGAGGGGTAATTCATGCTCTACGTCTCTCCGACAACCAAAATTTTTGTCTGCTCCCAGCCAGTCGACTTCAGAAAAGGCATTGACGGGCTAGCTGCAGTTTGCAGAAACAAATTAGATCAAGACCCCCACGCCGGAGCTCTTTTTGTATTTCGCAACCGAAAGAGATCTTCCATCCGCCTTCTTATATATGACGGACAGGGATTTTGGCTGTGTTCAAAACGGCTTTCCAGGGGAAAATTCCATTGGTGGCCGGAAGGTCCCACAATGAATGTAAGACAGATTTTGACTTTATTTTGGAACGGAAATCCGGAACTGGCAAAATTTTCAACCGATTGGAAAAAAGTGTAAAAACAAATGATTCATTTGATTATCATTGCATTTTTTTGAGAAGAAACTCTGATATGAAAGCCCCAAATCGTCTCGATTTTACTCCTGAAGAAATTGACGCCCTCCTTATTCGCTTGGATGGCGAATGCCTTCAGAAGAGAGACTATTCTCTTTTAGCAGATATTCTCAAAGCCATGGTTTGGCTTAGCCTTTCCTTGCAAGAGAAGGAACTGTCAATCATGCGCCTTCGCAAAATTTTCGGAATTAAAACAGAGAGCGCGAAAAAGTTATTAGCGTTAGCTCATGGGAAATCTCCCAGCCATGGAGAAAACGGTGAGGGTCATTCTAAAAAAACCAATAAAACGAAAGAAGAGAAACAGGAAAAGAAAAAACCAAAAAATCACGGACACAGGCCGTCAACAGATTATTCTCAAGCCAAGGTCATTGAAGTTGCCAATCAAACTTTGAAAAAAGGAGATCAATGCCCCGACTGTTTAAAAGGGAAACTCTTCCAACTTAAGCCGGGGACGGTGATCCATATAGTGGGCCAACCATGGCTCCAAGTTGAGATCTATCGTCCGGAACGTCTAAGGTGCTCTACTTGTGGAAAGATATTTACAGCTCCTCTCCCTTCGAAAATCATCTCGGGATCAAGAGCGGATAGCTCTGCAAAGGCAATTGTTTCTTTGCTAAAGTATCGAGGAGGAGTTCCATTTTACCGTCAAGGGCAGATCCAAGATATTTTAGGAGCTCCTATTTCAGCATCTGAAATTTGGGAGATGACCGAACAAGTTGCCGATGCTTTGCAGCCTGTATACGCTTCACTTTGTCTGGAAGCTGCAAACGCGAAACTCATTCACAATGATGATACATCTGCTAAGATCCTCTCTCGCATGAAAGAGCTGAAGATGGCGGAAGTTGATCACGAAAGGACAGGGACTTTTACTAGCTGTATCGTCGGGGTTTTAGAGTTGATCAATAAAAAAGTTGCGTTATTTTTTACAGGTTGGAAACACGCGGGTGAAAATTTAGACGAACTGCTTGAAAAGCGATCGGAAGATTTGCCCCCTCCTATACAGGAATGCGATGCCCTATCGCGTAATATCCCCAAAAACCATGAAACCAAGCTTGCTAATTGTATAGCCCATTTGCGCAGAAAGTTTTATGAACTTGTGGATGTCTGGCCCAAAGAGGTGGCAAAAATAATCGGTGAATTTTCCTTGCTATTTGCCAATGAACACGCGGCACCGGAAGATTCCGAGGAACGTCTGAAATGGCATCAAAAGGAAAGCAGGACTATTATGGAAAGGCTGAAAAATTTCTGCAACAGCCTCATTGAAAAGAAGAAAGTAGAGCCGAACAGTAGTCTAGGGAAGGCAATTGCTTATATGAACAATCACTGGGAAGCATTCACTCTATTTTTGAAGATTGCACAAGTGCCTTTGACGAACAACGACGGAGAGCGCCTCATCAAAAGAGCAGTTTTGAATCGGAAAAATGCCTATTTTTTTCGCAACGAGACAGGGGCTAAAATTGCAGATATACTAAAACAGCTTCTTCAAATATTTTGGCATACTTTTCAAACTCAGGCCATAAAACTGTTTCCATTAGTTCATGACTAATTCTTAGTTGCGCTGTGGTATATCGTTGGCCTTTATAACGATATGTAGAAAATCCAAACTTTTTGCATAGAGCGATGAATAACTTTTTTTTCCAAGAACTACCTGTAGAAATGCGGTATTCGATCGGTTCTTGGTTGGCTTTTTTTTGGATTCTTTCTTTTGCTAGAAAAGCTGCTTGATATTCCCCTTCGGAGGATGCTCTCGCAATGAGAGCTTCTATTTTAGCCAATTTATCAAGTACATTCATGAAAAAACATCAAATGAAATAATGATCGCTTAAAAGGAAAATCCCACATTCCGCACCCCTTTACCAGCTGGAATAGATTTTTTCAAAAGGAGCTCCTAGAATAGCAAGCACATGTGATCGAACAGGATTGAGATTTAGGACAATTTCTTTGATGTTAAATCGAGTT
>JBAUVX010000108.1:0-3006 GCA_049583465.1 Waddliaceae bacterium
ATACTACCCCTTTTACGATCGTTCAACCGCGGGGCTTTGGCGCGGCCCAACCCCTTAATTTAAGCTTGACAGAGCACTAGAATCCATAGGCCTGGTGGATTGTACCATGTGATGTTGCGAGGGAACAACATTTCCTCATAAAGGTGCGTGAAGAGTCATTATCAAGAATAATGCAGAATTTATCATTCCGTTATGCTCGTCATATCAATCGCCGTTTTAATAGTTGGCAAAGGACGATTCAAATCAATTCTTGTTCAGGAAAACGTTATCCGAAGGAATTGATCCGATACCTTTCAAATCGCGGAGGTGAAATCTACCCACAACATCTTCAGGAGTAATATTAGGTTTGTCATGTTTTTGAGAGCAACCGCATATAACGAAAATGTTATTTTTTATTTTGACTGGGCAGACAACAAATACGTAGCAGTTGGTGGTACTCTGGCCTGGAGACTTAATAACCCAGGACTTGTTCACTCGCACAGCGGTGTAGCTTTAAAAAATGGTGCGATAGGAACTTTTCAAAAGTTTGCCATATTTCCGAATTCAACATTAGGAGAAAAAGCTCTAGTCGAATGGCTTTATCTAAAAAAATATTTCGACTCTCCCCTTATTGCCGTTGCACAACATTATCAACCGAAAAATCCCAAAATGTTTTTAGTAAAGCTGTGCGATCTGTCTTCAGTGGATGCGGATTCCAAACCTTCAAACCTTACAAAAAAACAATTTGGTATACTTCTCTGGGCAATAAAAAAGTTAGCGAATTTTAGTAGTCAAGGAAATGAAAATTTTTTTGTATTACCCAAAATCATCTCCAGATTTCATTCAAAAAACGGTGATACTGAACTCTATCTAGTTGGCAACGACCAATTTTTAACAAAACCAGAAGCGATACGATGGGTGGAAACACATCAACTTGATGCTGTGTTAGTCCATCGAGTGGACGGGTCTATATATCTTCGCTCCCGCCCAGGCCATCACTTCAACAAACTACAGTTTACACAAAAAGAGTACGGAAAGGATATTAAATTCGAGGACATCGTCCGAGAAACGGGTACGAAAAAAAGCAGGCAGTGCGTATGGGGCTATGTGAATGGAGTCAGTAACAAACTCAACAATGCCGAAGACTCTATGAATTTAATTTCCTCTATGGTTAGTGGTGAACAGGTGTGGTCATTAATCAACGATGAAAAGTTAATGGGAGTAGGTGATCTTGCTGTTTGTGTGTGCATAAAATTATCGATCCGCACACCAATAGTCAAATTAGCTACTCAGTTCTTTAAATTTTTACTAAACCTTTCGGAGAACAATTCACCTTCCTCACCGGTTATTGTAATTGCTCACAGTCAGGGCGCCTTAATTAGTGATTTAGCTTTAGAGAAGCTAACCCCTAAAGAACGAAAAAAAATCCGAATTTTTACATTTGGCGGGGCCTCTTTCATCCCTCCTGGTAAGGCACATTCTGAATCACACAACTTTATAAGCCTGCATGACCCGATTCCGGGCATTGCCTCACCCAATCTGAGCTACATACTTTTAAGAAGGGAAGATGGATACACACAAGACAATAGTGATGAACAAATCATTACACAACTTGCTGATGAAGACGCCGATTATTACTTAGATACTAGGGACCCGAATACTGTAAACGAGTTCACAAGACAGAGAAGGAAACATTACCAAAACCTGTTCCATCAAATTTCAAATGTGACAGTTTTAAAAGAAAACACTTCAGGTTCATGGGAACATTCTTTTGATATTCCATGTTATCAATCACAGCTCAAAGAAATTTTAAACCCATATAGGGAAAATAACTAACCATGAATAAGAACATTGTTCATTCTCATCCTTCAAAAAAAATATTGGGGGGTTGTACAGTCCTTTACCTTCTTCTGCTTCCGTTTCTAGTTGGATGTGCTTGGTTAAGTCCGATCATTTTTTTTAATTCTTCACAAGAATACACTGGAATTGTTCTTGTATTATTTTCTTGGTGTGTACCTATATCAACAATAACTAGTCTTGTTTGCATGTGGTCGAACTATTCCAAAAACCACAAGCGAAGATTTTATTTTTTTTGCATTCTTCCACTGGTTTCAATTATTCTGCTTGAAGGAGCAACTCAGATAGTTCGGAAGTGGGGTCAGGCTTGACTTGTTGACTTATTGTTTGTACAATAACCTGCTTATGGCAAGAAAGCCTAGAATTCATAGGCCTGGCGGATTGTACCATGTGATGTTGCGAGGTAACACAGGTCAACAAATTTTTTTGATGATTCGGATAAATCTCGATTCTGTTTACTAGTGCCCGACCGCATAGTTCTTCAATAAAATCTTTAGTATCTATATAGTTTTCTCTTCAGATCCGAAGGAGAAAACAATGATTAAATATAGATTAGCACTGAGCAAAGAGGACGAAAATCTGCTAAGAAAGGCTCTTAAAAGTGGAAAGTGATTGAGCAGGGACTATTTACGGATACAAATTCTGCTCTTATGTCATGAAGGCGAAAGAAGGGACATAATTGCAACGCGACTGAAATGCTCTTATTCCCACGTCTGTAATGTTATAAGAAAATACTGCAGAGAAGGAATTGAAGAAGCGATAACTGATAAAAAGCGTAAAGGAAGGCCAGCAAAATTACAGGGCAAACAAAAGGCGCACTTGATTGCTCTCGCCTGCAGTGACCCTCCAGAGGGGCGCAGGTGTTGGACAATGCAGCTCCTTGCCCAAAAATGTATTGAACTCAATCTGATTGATTTCATCTCAGATGACACCGTAAGAACCTGTTTAAAATCTTTTCTCCTTATGGCATAAAGGATCCTCAGAAAGTATTTGGGGGTGATTTATGTCTTATCCTAGCGATATTAGCCGTGAACAATTTGAACAAATCAAACCTATCCTTGAGTCCGCTCGCAACCAAACTCGCCCTAGAGAGGTAGATATATATCATGTGTTTTGCGCTATTTTGTATCTATTAAAGAGCGGGTGTCAGTGGCGTATGCTTCCCAGAGA
>JBAUVX010000109.1:0-11607 GCA_049583465.1 Waddliaceae bacterium
GGCTTCTCGATTTTGGAGAAAATTGCTAGCTCATACGGTGTGTGTCAAACTGAATATGGAATTAGGCAACGAGCCTTTACAGTTTGAAGGTCTCATAACGCATTAACAATTCGCCCATGGGGTTATTATATTAATCAACGATTTTTGGGTGATGGGTGTTGCCGGGCAAATCACCACTGAACAGCAGAGACCTGAATAATTATAGTAATTTTTAAATGTTTCTTTGTAATTGACAAAGTGTTATCATTTTTTCATCTTGTAAACCATAATAGGAGTAATTATAATGAACAACAATTGTTTCCAAAAAATTTGTCTTTTAGTATGTGCGATGATCACGATTGCCTCCTGTGTCATCCCAATGAACAGGGTCGAAGCCAAAGGCGAGGGAGCCATTGCGCTTGCAGCAGCCGGTGTAGGAGCGTTGTGCGGGGCCGCTATTGCTTCAAAAAATTCCCACCGCAATACTAACCGCAATACTACCTGCAATCAAACTTATATTTGCCCTTATTACTGCAATGGCTACAGCTGTTGCTGTGCCGACTGTTGCGGGATGGGTTACTGTTGGTGCGGTTATCCCATGGAGCAGAACACTGCGGCACAACAGAATACTGAAACACAGCAGAGTGCTACAACACAGCAGAAAACGATGAACTTTGTCCTTAGCACATATCACCCCGCCAAACATGATGCATGGGTTCAGTATGTGATCGTTGACTGCAGCCGAGTTCTCAATCCCACACAACAAAACCAACTGATTTCAGTGATGAACGATCGCCGGACAAAGGCGCAATTGGCTCTCAGATAATAGCAAACGCCGATTGTCTTTGAATCTTGATTGGGGGTTTATCCCCTCTCATCCGAGAGATCCTGTTTCCTAGGATCTCCCGGAGCTGTTTTTTCCCTTATGATTTGCTGCAAAATTCTCCTTCTGCTCTTCTTCTTAGGGCTCTGCCCCAAACCCCTTAATTTAAGCTTGACAGAGCACTAGTCCCTTTGCAATCCCCATTGAACAAGGCCGTTTCGACCCTTATCTGAGCAGCCGTAAGCTATTGAGAATCACCAGCAAAGTCACGCCGACATCAGCAAAGATAGCTAAAGCAAGACCTGCAAGGCCCGTTAAGGCAAGAGCGACAAAAAGAGCTTTGATTCCCACGGCAAAAATCGTATTAAAACGGATCATCGCAAGCGTACGCCTTCCCAATCTAATCAGAGAGGAAATTTTTTTCAGATGATTGCTGAGGATCACAATCGATGCTGCTTCTATTGCTGTGTCGCTTCCCAATGTTGTCATGGAAATCCCCACATGCGCACTTGCCAAAGCAGGAGCATCATTGACCCCGTCCCCGACCATAGCAACATGGCCATGCTTCTCAATCAAAAGTCCGATCTCTCTTGCTTTCTCCTGAGGAAGAAGTTCTGCCCGGACAGTTGAAATCCCCAGCCGATCGGCAACAGCTTGAGCGGTGATGGCGTGATCACCCGTCAACATCACTGAGTGGATATTCATCTTTTTTAATTCTTCGATCAAAGTAGGAGCCTCGATTCGGATGTCATCTTCGATGGCAATCAACCCTTCGACCTCCTCGTGAGTACAAATCACAACCACGGTTTTACCTTTGCTTTGCCGCTTTTCGATCTCTTTGACGACCTCGTCCGGCACGTGGTGCTCTTCGAGGATAAATTCCAGTTTTCCTATGCAGTGATGGCGATCAAAACAGACGAGGCAATCGGCCTTTGCCCCTTTCCCGACAACACTCTCAAAGGCTTCAACTTCATGGGGTACAAGATCCTCTCTTTTTGCTGCTTCAACAACGCTTTGAGCAAGAGGGTGCTCTGAAAAAAGTTCTACCCCGGCAGCACAGCTGAGCAGCTCTTCACGAGTATTGTTGCCAAAGGGAACAACCTCGGTGACGATCGGCTCTCCATAGGTCAATGTACGGGTTTTATCAAAGGCGACAGCTTTCACTTGTCCAATAGCTTCGAGATATCTTCCTCCTTTAATCAAGATACCTGAAGAAGAGGCCTTGCCGATGGCTGAAAAAATCGCAATAGGGGTTGAAATCACAAGAGCGCAGGGGCAGGCAATGACCAATAAAGTAAGAGATCTGGAAAGAGCCTGCTGAAAGGGCTGCTGCCACATCAACAAGGAAGCAAAAAACCCCAAACAAGCGAGGATGAGAATGCCGGGAGTGTAGTATAGAGAAAAATTCTCGATAAATTTTTGTGTCGGCGCTTTGTGCTTCATCGCCTCGAAAGTCATTTCCCGAATTTTAGCAAACGTTGAATCTTCGGCTTTCTTTGCGACCTTGATTTCAAGAACTCCCTGCTTATTCCATGTTCCCGCAAAGACGCGATCTCCCTTTCTCTTATCCTGGGCGATGGGCTCTCCGGTTATCGATGACTCATCAACAAAAGATTGTCCCGCAACGACGTCGCCGTCAAGAGGAATCATTTGATGAGGTTTGACGACAATCACCTCCCCAAGGCGGATCAGCGAGGGATTTACCGGTTTTTCTTTTCCTTTAAGAAGTGCTTGTTTTGGCATTTGATCGAGTAAGCGGTCAAGGGAAGACCGGCTTTTGGCTATCCCGATATCTTCGAGCTTTTCCGCTAAGGTGAATAAGACAATGACAACGGCAGCTTCTTCATATTCTCCAAGATAGAAGGCTCCGGCCACCGCGATCACCATGAGAAGATTGATGCTGCGAAAATTGAGATTGGCAAAAGCCTGAATCCCTTTGACAAGGGTGCCGTAGCCAATCAGCAAGATGATCAAGGTAAAAATAGGAATGGCCTGTGAAGGGGGCAGTTTGATTCCTGCCAAAGATAAAAACTCGAAAATGGCAACGAGAATTCCTGCGATCAGAAGCCAGAGGAGCTTCATTTTTCGAGCAAGTGTCTAAGAGCGCGTTCCAATTCGGGATAGAGAAAAGTATAACCCGTTTCTATCAATTTCTCCGGAGACACTCTTGTGCTGCTTAACAGCATTTCATCGGCCATCTCTCCCGCCAAAAATTTGGCGGCAAACGTTGGCAAAGGAAAAATGGTGGGGCGTTTCAACACCTTCCCTAAGGTTTTCGTTAATTCCTCATTCGTGACGGGGGTTGGAGCCACTGCATTGACAGGGCCTTGAATGGAGTTATTGCCAATGATATGAAGAATGACTCCCAAGTAGTCATCCATAGAAATCCAGCTCACATACTGCTGCCCCGAACCGATCACTCCTCCAAGCCCTAACTTGAAGGGAAGAAGCATTTTGCCAAGGGCCCCTCCTTTGGGAGAAAGGACGACACCTGTCCTCAGTGTCACAACGCGGATCCCTTTGTGAGACGCCGGTTCCGTAGCAGCTTCCCATTGCGCACACACCTCGGCAAGAAACCCCTTTCCTGGAGAGCTGTTTTCGTCGTTCAGTTGATTGCCGCGATTTCCGTAGTATCCGATGGCTGATGAACTGATGAGCAGTTGCGGGGGATTTTCTACATGCGCGAATAACTCGCAAAGCATATGGGTCCCCATGACACGGCTGTCTTTGATCTTTTTCTTCTTTTCGAGAGTCCACCTTCCCGAAGCGATGTTTTCTCCCGCTAAATGAATGACGACCTCGAAGCCTTCAAAATCTTTGGGGTTCAGTTCGTGATGTTCAGGATTCCAAAGAAGAGTATCATCGGACAGTTGCGATTCAAGTCGGACAAGACGCACCACCCGGTGGCCGCGCTCTTTAAGAAAAGGGACGAGTTCCGATCCGATCAGGCCGGAAGAACCGGAAATTAACAGTTTCATCGCCTACCCGCTTTTGGCATTACACAAACGGAAGTTTAGGACCGGAAAATCAAATGGATTTTCAGTCATTCGTTACACAAGATCGCAAGCTTCTTCAGGCATCCAATGGGAATCTTTACCTTCCCATTTTATATTGCATCCGATGGGATTGGTCACCGGTTGCGATATGGGCCGCCCTGCTAAATGTTCCTCCAAAGTTCTATCCAGATCATTGACAGTCATACGACTCGCATCACGCGGATGATCCACCCCTCTTCCTGTATATATAAGTTCTCGGTTTTTATTGAAAACAAAGAAATGGGGTGTGCGGAGAGCTCCAAACTTTCCGGCGATGTTCTGCGTCTCGTCATAGAGGTAAATCCATGGAAAACGATAGGTTTCCATTCGCTCGACCATATGTTCAAAAGAATCTTGTTCCTTCGTGTGTGCGCTATTGGAATTAATCCCGGCAAAAGCCGCTCCTTGCTGTTGATATTTTTCGACTGTTTGCCGGGTCACCTCATCGGAATTGACGACATAGGGACAATGATTGCACGTAAAAAAAATCACTAAAGTATCCGCCTCATCAAAACTATGAAGAGAGTAGGTCTTGCCGTCCGTGGCCGGCAGACTAAAATCGGGAGCTTTAGCTCCAATGGAAAGAGTGTATGGCATGGGTGATATCCTCCTGTTATTCATTTTCTCCAACGAGGAAAAAAGTATGGCCGATGCAGGAAAAGATTAGCAGATTTTGGGATGATTGCAACAAAATTTGCATCGATTGGACAGTATAGCTTCGCAGGGAACAGCCTATTCGGTAGCGTGGTTTGTGAAAAGGTTAGGTCAAAAGATATTCTCCGACTTAAAACTACCAGGATGGTTTGGAATACAAGAATGGGTGAAGTTAACATGAAGAGCCGTGTACGGATCCGTACGCACGGTTCTGTGAGAGGTCGGAGCCCGCAAGGCTCCACCTACTCGATCCTCAACCCCTGTGAAAAATATTTGCTTTTTTCTCGCAATGGATTACGCTGTTTTCTCTTAGAAACATTGAGAAGAAAAATAATTAACAGATAGGAAAAGTGATGAGTATTTCCGGAAATCATTTACCACATTGTCTCCCTCAATCACGTTATGAAGATGAGTCGAAATCAGACGATGAATTTTCCCCCTCTCGGTCCAACAGAAACATTTCCAAAGCTGCTCAGTCAAGATTAAGAAAATCAGGCAATACTGACGGATCCGGCCGTACAAAATTACTAGACGATGCCGGTAACCGGGATGTCAATCAAAAAAGAGATGCCATCACGGCTACCTCCTTAAATAATTTATCATCATCTTCTTTACTTCCGGGGCAACCTCCTCTTCAGAAATCGGAAGAAATCGACGAACTTAACAATCGGCTGAGTTCCTTGGAGAAAGAACACGAAGAGCGTCAACGACACCGCATTTATCAAGCACAAATGGCAGCACAGGAGATCTTTATTAGTAAGCATCCTAGTATGCGCATGTTTTATGTCACCATTCACAGCCAGCTCACAGGCCTCTTCCTCGGTATTTTTTCACTGGCAGGTGGCCTCGTTGTGAGAAATAAAAAGCAATCCGGTGACAAGGTTGCTCAAGTATTCGAGGGGCTTGGAGGCCTAGTGCCTCAAGCAGGAGCTCTTGTCAAGGTACTAGGACAATCTCTGCAAGTGCATCAGGATCAACAACAATCTAACCGCATGAAAAAAGCGGCAAACATCGTATTCGATCTTGACAAGGGAAAAGAAGCCGCAAAGAAAACCGCGATTATATTATGCGAACTCTACGAATACCAACTCAAACTGCTAACAGAAGAAGGTGCAGAAAAATTAAGCCGCTTTGCTTGCGCTAAATTTTTAGACTTTCTAACCTCTGATCAGCTCGAACCGGATCTACCCATTCACAAACAGTTTCTAATGGCCTTACAAGATAATAAACGGGGAATTACAGACAAAGCCAAAAACCAAGTCGCTAGACAAGCAGAAAAATGGGCACCAACCCGTAAATTTTTTGCCTTTTTCGGAATCGATACGGAAGAGTTGCCCACCCATCAATCAACTAAAGAGCCCTTGTATGCAAGTGCGCTATTTAGCCAATGCGGTATTCGTACTCATGAGGGAAGCTATTACTCTAGCGAAATAAACAAGTCCCATGTGTATGGATTTCGCGTAGGAAGTGAAGATGAAGCTGTTGAGCTAGGAATGACATGTATTCTGAATCCCGATAAAAACTTGAAGTGGAGCCCAACGTTTCCTAAGATCCATCAACTTCAAGAAAATTCTTTATTGGATGAAGGGGGCGTATCGGATGCGAGTCAAGTTCTGTTGGAAGCTGCTAACCGTTATACCAAAGCGGAAGCTGCGGGCTTGGCAGCATTAGCAGAAGCTGAAACCGCTAAATCATTGATTCTTGATATGTCTGCGGGTTTTGTCGATCATGAGAATAGAATAGGAGCCTTAGAAGCAAATATTGTGATTAGGAGAAGCAGCCTCGCAACTGCCTCTAAAAATGTTCAAGAAGGTTTGCATGCTTTTTACAGTACAGAAGAAAAAGGTATGATGCGGCTCGCTTTTAGTCAACGAACACTCGATATCAAAAAATCTTTTATCCGGCTTGCTTTAATACAAGAAGAAGTACAAAAGAAAAAGGAAGAAAGGCTCGGTCGTGAGGATGAGATACAAAAAGAAAATGGGCAGCTAAGAGAAACGCTTCTTGAGACATATGAGACCATCCATGCGGTTAAAAAACCTGTCGAGCTGGAGGAAATATTTGATCTTGGTAAAAAACTTCTCTTACTCGGTCGAGCGGGAATTGGCAAGAGTACCCTTTGTCAGAAAATTACTCAATTATGGGCAACAGAGGGATTGTGGAACAATCGCTTCGATTATCTTTTTTGGATTTCCTTAAGGAATTTGACAGAGAGCCAATATCCTCATGGCAAGCATTTTTTAGAAAATATTTTAGCAGGAGAATGTTTTCTACCTCGAAATCGAGAAGGAGAACTCCATCTTGTTCAGGATATTCGAGAGGTCTTGAAAGACCATTCCAATCAGATCTTGTTGATTTTAGATGGTTACGATGAAAAAACCCAAATGCCGCCCGCCATCCACAGCCAGCTCTTTGACCGGCAGGATCTTCCTGCTCATATGATTGTAACTTCCCGTCCTTATGGAACGGAAGCCATCAAACACAAAATGAACGCTACTCTTGAAAACATGGGCTTTACCGATCAACACATTGAAACATATATTTCCAACTACTTTGGAAAAAATCCGCCGGTCAATGTGTTCGAATTTATAAAAAAACGTCGCGATTTGATTACCATGGCACATGTTCCTCTTTTATTGGAAATGCTTTGTCTTCTTTGGGAAAGAAAAGGAGAAGAAATCGCTAATCTGACAATGGTAGAGCTTTATAAGAACATGGTGGAATATGGATTTGAACGTTACTTTTCTCGTCAAAAAGACCTCGCTTTGTTACAACAAGAAAGTCAGCTTATTATGAGTCATGCTGAAAAACATAGAGGAGAAACGGAGCTTTCATCTGCTCTGGGAAAAATCGCTCTCGAAGGCATTAAACAAGGACAGATTCTCATCGATGGGCGCTTAATTGAGATCATCTTGCGTGGTTTTAGTGACATTGGAATTAAAGAGATCTATGGGTGTGGTTTTTTAAAAGCAACGGAAGGAAACCATCACGAGTGGAAGCCGGGTTATTTTATGCACCTGTCGATTCAAGAATACTTTGCAGCTCTATACCTGGCGACAGAAGGGCCTAATGTGTATCGAGAAGAGGTGGCAGCTAACAAATATAACCCCTATATGCAGCTCGTCTGGACCATGTGTGCAGGACTTTTAGGTAGTAGACGTCTAGGAGAGAATGATGATACAGCCGGCCATCAGAGAGTGAATGAATTTTTCGTTTCTCTTCATGAAGAACCCCGGGATCTTATTGGAAAATATCACAATCGACTCGCAATCAGCTGTCTGAATGCTTGTGCAGATCGAGAAAATCTCTATAGCCAAATAGAAAGACGCTACAAGACAATTTCCTTCCTAAAAGGTCTTATTCAATTGGATTTAGAATCCAGACGAACCCTTGCCTTAGATCTCTCATTGGAGTTCCGGAGTCCTTCTGTTATGAAATATTGCCTTATGGAAATCATTGAAAGGTTGGGCGATGAGAATTGGTCTGTCAGGGAGGCTGCAGCGAGGGCGCTCGGCGAGATCAAAGATGTAGCGGCGGTAAGGCCGCTGATTGAGAGGTTGGGCAATGAGAATAGGGATGTCAGACAGGATGCAGCGATAGCGCTCGGCAAGATCAAAGATGTAGCGGCGGTAAGGCCGCTGATTGAGAGGTTGGGCGATGAGAATTGGTCTGTCAGGGAGGCTGCAGCCAAGGCGCTCGGCGAGATCAAAGATGTAGCGGCGGTAAGGCCGCTGATTGAGAGGTTGGGCGATGAGAATGTGTTTGTCAGGAAGGCTGCAGCGAGGGCGCTCGGCGAGATCAAAGATGTAGCGGCGGTAATGCTGCTGATTGAGAGGTTGGGCGATGAGAATGGGGATGTCAGATGGGCTGCAGCGATAGCGCTCGGCAAGATCAAAGATGTAGCGGCGGTAAGGCCGCTGATTGAGAGGTTGGGCAATGAGAATAGGGATGTCAGGAAGGCTGCAGCGATAGCGCTCGGCAAGATCAAAGATGTAGCGGCGGTAAGGCCGCTGATTGAGAGATTGGGCGATGAGAATAGGGGTGTCAGGGAGGCTGCAGCGATAGCGCTCGGCAAGATCAAAGATGTAGCGGCGGTAAGGCCGCTGATTGAGAGGTTGGACGATGAGAATGAGAATATCAGACCTGCTGCAGCGAGAGCGCTCGGCGAGATCAAAGATGTAGCGGCGGTAATGCCGCTGATTGAGAGATTGGGCGATGAGAATGGGGGTGTCAGGAAGGCTGCAGCGATAGCGCTCGGCGAGATCAAAGATGTAGCGGCGGTAAGGCCGCTGATTGAGAGATTGGGCGATGAGAGGGATGTCAGACAGGCTGCAGCGATAGCGCTCGGCGAGATCAAAGATGTAGCGGCGGTAAGGCCGCTGATTGAGAGGTTGGGCGATGAGAATGGGGATGTCAGGGAGGCTGCAGCGAGAGCGCTCGGCGAGATCAAAGATGTAGCGGCGGTAATGCTGCTGATTGAGAGATTGGGCGATGGGGATTGGCATGTCAGGGAGGCTGCAGCGAAAAGTCTCAGAAAAATGGACTATAAAAGCTTGTTGACTTCTGCTCTTAATTTCAATCAGATGAAAGGCTTTAACGTAGTTGTGGAAAAGGCTCTTTCAAATAATCACCCTTTATTCTTACGTAGAAACGGACAAAACGAGTACGATTTGATGTGTGGTCGAGAGCAACTGCTGAATTCAATTAGCGAGAGAGGGAAAGAGCGGATCAAGAAAGGTTTAAGCAACGCATTATCTAAAGAATTAGGTGATCATGGATGCATCATTTTATAATGCTTTTACCAGGGCGATTTCATGAAAAATACTTGATACATTAAATTCTTTACCACTAGATTCTTCAGTCAACCCTACTAAGGAGATGGATATGACTGAAGAAGATCTTGATCAAGACAGCAGAGATGCTTTTAGAAAATCACTTGAAGAACACTTCGGCTGCCTCGACGACTACAGACGACAAGGTAGCATAAGATATCGATTAATAGACATCCTATTTATTACGATTTGCGCAGTGATAAGCGGAGCCAATGATCTCAAGGCTGTATGTATGCGCAGCGCAAGCGCCGCTGGCTAACAAGCACCCTTGCATTTGAGGATGGCGTCCCCTCCTATTCTACCTTTTGGACCATCTTTGCCCTTTTATCCCCTACTGCCTTGGAACAATGCTTCGTGCAATATGTCCTTCCTGAGAGAGTGCGTGATTCTTGATTTCATTTTCCGATATTCTGATCATTCCTTTTTAAATCAACATTGGAGTGATTATGAATACCAATGCAAGCCAAAAGCTGCAAGAGCTCGGAGATCAATTTCTGAAGTGGCGCCAGAATAACCCTCATCGACATATACCACGCAATCTGTGGGATAAAGCTCTGCTACTTGCTGAAAAGCATGATGTCAAGAAAGTTGCCAAGGAAATCGGTTTCCCTGCCAATTATATTCGACGCAAAATTAAAAAAAGGTTAGTTCCCAATCCAACGGTTCAGAAATTCGTAGAAGTGCGTTCTCATCCAAACAATCCTCTTGAGGTTTCCCAGGGCATGAAATTACGGATTCAGCAGTCTGGAGGTACCATGGCTGAGCTGTTTTTCCAGGGAAGTGTGGAGCAGGTATTTCCGTTAATGCGTATGTTGTTGAGAGAGAATCTATGCTCCAATTAACAGCACATTCGCGGATCTTAGCAGCCGCAGAACCTGTCGACTTCCGAAAGGGCATAGATGGTCTCGCGGGGATATGCCTCAATCATTTAGGACAAGACCCTCTTTGTGGCACCATCTTTTTGTTTCGCAATCGCTCGAGAACTTCGATTCGTGCTCTGGTTTACGATGGGCAGGGATTTTGGTTGTGTTCCAAAAGGCTTTCCAAAGGCAAGTTTCTCTGGTGGCCAACGAGTTCTCACGGCACGATCTCTATTGATTGCAGGGAACTCCAAACATTGCTGTGGAACGGAAATCCGACTGAGGCAAAATTTTCAAAAAATTGGAGAAAAATATTGCTATAAAAATGAATTTCTTGATAACACATTTGTCTTATTTTAAATTTGAATGTTGTATGGCAAAACCAGAGAAAATCGAACTTGATCCAAACCGGGTGGAAGCTCTACTGAGTCGAATCGAGCAGCAACAGCTGGAGGAATGTGATTACCCGCTTTTTGCAGATCTTGTCCATTCTTTCGGTTGGATGTCGAAGGAACTCGAGGAAAAGAGCCTCACCATCCGGCTTTTAAGAAAAATCTTTGGATTTAAGACTGAGCGTACAAGCCATCTAAATAATCACACAGGTGAATCGACAAATGGGGATAAGGAATCTGAGGCTAATGGGACCGAAGGGGAAAATAGTAAGAAAAAGAAGCGAAACGGGAAGCGATGGTCATCAGAGGATTACAAGAATGCAATCATTACAAAACTTGCTCACCACTCCTTGAAAAAAGGGGATCGCTGTCCGGGGTGTAAAAACGGAAACTTACGCCTAATTGACCCGGGGAAAGTATTAAGGATTATTGGGCAGCCATGGTTGCAGGCTCATATCTATGAGAGGGAGCGCTTACGTTGCAATACTTGTGGAAAAACTTTCACAGCCAAGCTCCCGGAAGATGCGGCCAGGGCCCCCAAGTACGATAAAACGGCCAAAGCGATCGTTTGTCTTTTAAAGTATAGAGGGGGATTTCCGTTTTACAGGCAGGAAAATCTCCAAACGATGTTAGAAACCCCCATCTCGGACAATGTCCTGTGGGAGATGACAAGGGATGTCGCCATCTGCCTCGAGCCGGTTCGCGATTCTCTTGTTACGGATGCCTCTAAGGGAGACTGCATTCACAACGATGATACCAAAGCCCGCGTCCTCGATCTTATTAGGGAAAACAAAAATCAGACCGATGCCAAAGCCCGCACGGGGATCTTTACAAGCGCCATATTATCCGGATTCCCCGATAAGCAGATCGCTCTTTTTTTCACAGGAAGGCAGCACGCAGGGGAAAACCTTAATGACGTCCTCAGCAAAAGACCCAAAGAAATGCCAACGCCTACACAAATGTGCGATGCCTCTAATAATAATCGACCGAAGTATCACGAAACCGACGAGGCTAATTGCTTGGCCCATTTAA
>JBAUVX010000110.1:0-8639 GCA_049583465.1 Waddliaceae bacterium
ATGCACTCCTTCTTAGGTGAAATTTCTTAGAATTTGGACATCACTTTATCAGGGTTGCCTAGATCAAGTTGCGCAAAACATTCGAAGGCTCACGATCCAATCCACAATACTCGAAGCGATGGAAAACGGATCAGTACCCTTTGAGAACATTGTGAAAGCGATAAACCCAAAAAGGCATATGGGTATGCCGTTCTTTAATACAAGTGTTAACATGCTCAAATTAAACGACAATAGAAAAGGTGGGGGCGAAGAATCCACGCAAGTTGTCGCAACTGATACAGTGAAATTTCTCTTGAATTTTATGTTTGAAGAGCACTCTGAAGGACTTTGGTGTCGTTTTGAGTATCGTAAACAACTATTTAGTGATCGACGGGCCGAGGAGATCTTTGAGTGCTTTACTCATCTTTTACATCAATTTCTTGAGGACCCAACTTTGCCCATTAAAGAATACAACTTGGTCCCCGAAAAGGCCATTAGAATGCCTCCTCTACAGCCTATTCATCTTAAAAATTCGGACCATGTTGTGAATCGATTTCTAGAACACGTCAATCAATTTTCTGAATCCATTGCCGTATCAGATCAAAACAATCACCTCTCCTTCAAGGGATTAGACGATCTTTCCAACCGCATTGCAGGTTCACTAATCGCATTAGGTGTAGGGTCTAAAAAGAAGATCTTACTTGGTTCTGAACCCTCAGTCTCAACGATTGCTGCCATTTTTGCCATTTGGAAAATCGGTGCGATATACTGCCCTGTAGATTTGAATCAGCCGCCCGGTAGGTTAATCGCTATCTTGAATAAGTTAGAGCCTTCGGGAATCATCGTTGATCCTGTTTATAAAGAAGCGATGCCTGTTCCCTGTTGGTTTTTGAATGACCTAACTAGAGGTGAACCCATTAAGAGTATTGACTTAGATCTAGATGCTTACATCATCACAACATCTGGCTCTACAGGAGTTCCTAAGGGAGTTTTGATCCCTCATTCCTCCCTAATGGTCCTCTACCGTTCTTTAAGTGCGAAACTTTCGTTATTCCGAGAATCAAAGGGTGCGTTTCTCATGAGTGCACCACTGATTTTCGATGCTTCGATTTATAATTTTTTAGGAATCCTTTCAGGACATCGTATCCATTGTGTCCCATATGATATCCTTGAAAATCCCAAAGAGTTTTTGAGGGTGATCGAGGATGAAAAGATTCACTCTGTCACCATCACACCAACTTACTTGAATCTCCTTTTTGACCACGAACTTAAGAAAAAAGAAAAGGCAATCTCTTTAACTCATGTGATGCTTGGAGGTGAGGCGATTAGCCGGAAAATGTGGGAAGCTATTCAACAATTTGAAACCATTTCTTTTTATAACGGTTATGGACCGACGGAATACACTGTATTGGCAACAGTACAAGAGATTCGACAATATCCATCGTCGCCTGTTATTGGATTACCCCTTCCTGGATGTCAAATTGCAGTTGTTGATGAAAATCTATATCCTCTTCCTCCTGGAGCTATTGGAGAAATCCTTACCAGCGGTCCATTAGTTGCTAAAGGATATGTTGGTGAAGATGAGCTCAATAAGGAAAAATTCATTGAAACCCCTTTTTCAACAGATGATCGATACAAAAGAGCTTTTCGAACAGGTGATCTTGGTTCTTATAATGCTGAGGGATATTTATCGTTTCATGGTCGTTTAGATAATCAATTTAAGATTAATGGACTGAGGATTGAAACCGGTGATATAGAAACTGCTGCCGAGAGCCTCGATGAAGTGAGTAGGGCGATCGTTGTGAAAAAAGATGATCCCTTTGCTATGCCTGTTTTATGTCTTTACTATTCGTCGAAAAAAACGATCTCTATCGGACAGTTCAGAGATCACCTGTCTTCCAAAATTCCTTCCTACATGATTCCAAATTATTTCATTCGAGTTAAGGAGTTTCCACGTACAAGGAGTGGGAAAACGGATCTCGCTAAATTACCTGTTCCATCTCTTACAGTCAATGAGGTTGTTGATGAAGAAATTAAGTTCGATTCCTACGACAAGAGAATCCTTTTACACTGGGAAGAGTTATTTCCCAATCATTCAATATCTCTTCATTCAAATTTCTTTGAACTAGGAGGACACTCACTCTTGGCAATTAAGCTAATGTCAAAAATTAGAAAGGAATTTCAATTCAATGTAAGATTAAAGGATTTTTTTGAAAATCCAACTCCTTTTGGACTAAAAGGATTGATCAAATCGATAAACATTGATAAAGACTCAACTCTTGAGTTTCAGTTTAATCCTGGAAAAGAAGCAACTCAGGTCTACTCTTATTCCTTATCTAGTAGTTTGAAGTTGATGTGGTTTTTGTGGAAGCTTGCACCAGAGGAACCGACCTATAACATTGGGATTACAATCCTCATACCCAATCGAGTCGATACAAAGGAAATTGATCGCGCTTTGAGAGGGCTTGTCAAGAAATATTCCATCTTTCGTAGCACATTTCACAGCGTCAACAACGAACTCATTTGTAAAGTGTTGCCCTGTAATTTAAACAAATTCGAGAACTTTTGTGAATATACACAATCAAAAAATCATGAAAATCAAAAGAATATCATCAGAAAACCTTTTGATTTGCAAGATGGAAGGCTATTTCGTTGTCATCTCTATCAGGACGATCAAGGAGCGCAATTAACATGGGCCTTTCACCATATTGTTATGGATGAGTGGTCGATGGAAATCGTTCTTCGTGATTTTTTTACACTTATGGCTCATCCAAATCGTGATGTTGGGAAAGAAAAGTATTCTTATCACGAATTTGTTCAACAACAGACAAATCATTTTCAGACCGCCCGATACAAAGAACAACTTACCTATTGGAAACAAAAGCTTAATGGAGTGTCCCTCCCATATCTTCCTTTTGACAAAGAGAGGCTGCAAAATCAAACCTCATCATATGGAAGGAACATCTCCCAGATCTTTTCTAAACCAACTTCTTTAAAATTAGCCCAATTCTCAGAAAGAGCTAGTGCGACGCCCTTTGCAATTCTCTTTACAATCATTGCCATTCTGATTCACAAATATAGTCGATCAGATACATTTGCAATAGGAATTCCAGGATTAAATCGAGAGTTTCCGGGGAGCGAACTAGGAGTTGGATGTTTCATCAATCCTCTCACAATTAAGGTAGAGTTGTCTGATGAAATGACAGCAGAAGCTTTAGTCACTCAGGTAAAGGAAATCATACTTGAATCAATAGAAAATATTCCTGTTCCATTTGATCATATTATCAGAGAACTTAAGCCAACAAGGGCGGACGCTGAAAATCCATTATTTAATACGTACATGAATTTTTCAGAATTGGCATCAGGGAAATATGGTGACATTGATTATACAATTCAAACTCTTGAAACAGGAACAGCAAAATTTCCACTCACCTGGATTTTTGAGGAACATCCCAAAGGGCTTAGTTGCATCCTTGAATACCGAAATGACCTTTTTAGTGATAAAAGAGCCGAGGAAATTTTTAACAGTTTTCTATATCTTTTAAACCGTGTGTTGAACAATCCAACGCTTCCGATTGGCCACTATCCGTTAATCTCTCAAGAAACGGTCACGCAAGTGAGACTTTCGCAATCGTCGCTGGTTGGAGGGGGCCATTTTTTGAATCGCTTTAATGAACAGCTAGAACAATATGGTGGACACATTGCTGTTTCTGATGAAGCATTTCGGTTCACATATCATGAAATTGATCAGCTTTCAGATAAGATGAAGGGACGATTTATTGAGATTGGAGTTAAACCACATGATCGTGTTCTAGTCGGGAGTCAACCTTCAGCTAAGACGATTGGAGTCATCTTAGCTCTTTGGAAAATGGGTGGGGTTTATTGCCCAGTGGATCTAAATCAACCCCTTTTTCGTCTTAAAACCATTATTGAAAAGCTTCGAGCTGTTGGGATGGTCATTGAAGACAAAATACAAGATCCTTTTCCCATTCCTACTTGGCCAATTTATGAGCTTGAAGGGGGGACTCCTCAGGGTTGCGAAACTTTTTCCAAAGAGGCTTATGTGATAACCACTTCTGGGTCAACAGGAACTCCAAAAGGAGTATCGGTTTCTCATGACTCTCTCATGACCCTCTTCTTAGCTTTGCATGAAACACTTGCGATCCACCACAATCCTGGAGTGATTTTTGGACTGACGCCCCCTCTATACTTTGATGCCTCAATAACTTTTTTATTGCCATTGCTTTCCGGCAGTCAAATCCACTGCTTCAACCCAGAAGATTTGTTTGTTCCTAGAAAACTATTTCAGGCGATTCAAGAAGAAAATATTACCGTGATTCATACCACTCCTACTTTTCTTGAATTCCTCTTAAAAAATGGACTATCCGATGTTGATGGTCGTGGTCTTCTCAAGCATATCCTCATTGGTGGGGAGGCAATTCCGCCAACTTTGTGGGAATCTTTAGAGGTGTTGAAATCGATAGAATGCATTAATGTGTATGGCCCAACGGAGTGTGTCGTAAACATTACTGCTCATCCCATTAAAGATTTTCGATCTCCACCGACTTTAGGGAGACCCCTTCCCTACTCCTCAGTTGATATTGTGGATCCCTACCTTAATCGATTGCCTCCGGGAGCCATAGGTGAAATGATCATTTCTGGTCCGTTTGTTTCTGAAGGATACGTGAATGAGCCTGAAGAAAACAAAAAAAGATTCATTCATATTCCGTGGAATCAGGATATCAAATTTAAGAGAGGGTTCCGAACTGGAGATCTTGGTTCTTATCGACCTAATGGGTTCCTCGATTTTCATGGCCGCTTAGACAATCAAGTTAAGATTAACGGACTGCGTATTGAATTAGGTGAGATAGAAGCGGTCGCTGAACAATTTCATCACATCGGAAAGGTTATTGTGAGGAAAAAAGATCGCCCATCAGGAGATTCTGTCCTTTGCCTGTATTATGCATCTCAAGAAAGAATACCGTCAGCCGTTCTAAGAGACTATTTAGCGTCTTATCTTCCTTATTACATGGTTCCGAATTATTTTATTCATTTGGATATGTTTCCTAGAACGCCGAATGGGAAAGTAAATCTTAAGAATCTTCCTCCACCTTCTAGCAAAAATGTAAAAGAGATTCTTGAAAAGGAGGAGTTGGATGATTTAGATGCGTCGATGATCCCTCTTTGGCAAGAAATTTTCCCCAATCATTCAATTTCATTACGTTCTAATTTTTTCCAGTTAGGCGGCCATTCTTTCCTCGCGATTACCTTAATTTCAAAAGTGAGAGACGCTTTTTCTGTAGATGTATCCCTCAAGGAATTTTTACTTCATCCCACCCCAATAAGTTTGAAAGAGCAAATCAAAAGGAATCAAAAAAAACGCACGCATTCCATGAATCTGACCTCTCTCGGTCGCCATTGGGGTCCTGCCAGTGAATTTCAAAAGGGAATGTTTTCTCTATACCAGTCTGAGCTTCCATTATCAAAGTATCATGTCAGTCTCGAAATCCATTTCGATTCTCTTCTAAATCCAGAGAGACTATATGAAGCATTTACCCATTTGGTTTGTTTATATCCAGAGTTATCCACCCAATTTGAAATGGGTCGTTCTTCGGTGATTCAAAAGATTGTTGAGGAGGATCAAAGAGAGTTTGAATGGAAGATAATTCGATGCAATGAGATCGATCAAAAAATTCATCAAGATGCAATTTTAAGACCTCTTGATCTTCTTTCGGGTCTTTTGATGAGAGTGACGCTCTTTCAATTAAAAGAACGTTCGGTTTTACTTTTAGTGATCCATCACATTGTCGTTGATGAAAGATCCACCAACTTTCTGCTAAATGGACTTGCAAAATTGTATTCGGGAGAGTTTGTAGAGAAACCTAAATACCGCTTTTTGGATTACTTGCCAATTGAACGACAATGTATTGAACAAAAGAAATCTCAAGCGATTGATTTTTGGAAGAATTATTTACAAGATGTCAATCCATTCATCTCCCTATTTGATGATCAACGAGATTTCCCCACCATCTATCCAGCAATGATGACAGAAACATGCTCTTTGCGTAACGAGATTATCTCTTTCTGCTCTAATTATCACATGACTCCCTACCATTTTCTGTTAGGGACATTCATGCGTTGGGTGCGTTTGATGATTCAATCGGATGATTTTGTAATTTCTTCTGTCTTTTCCACATCTTTTTCAGAAGAAACCAAGCATCTTTTCGGTCCCCTGATCAATGTTGCTCCGATTCGTTATCCAAAGCAATTCGAAAATGATACAGAATTATTTTTCAAGCAAGTTCTGAAAGATGTCCTTGATGTGCAGGAGCATGCTCGAGAGGTTCCTTTTAATCTCGTTGTGCCTGCTTTGAAGCTTCCAAGGAAGTTTCCATTGCAGCCTTACAACCAGATATTATTTACTTATCAGAATAACGACGCTTTGAAACGATCGTGGGGGGACTGTCAGATTCGTAAAATTGCCGGCTACCCTGGGGGTTTTTTTGGAACAGCCATAGCATTAGGATGTATGGACCTTGGAGACATTTTCTCCTTACAGCTCACCTATCAGCTAGAATGGATAGACAAAAAAACGATGAAAACATGGATCGAAGGGTATATGAAAATGATTCAAGAAACGTTAATTTTAAGTTGAGATCTCTATGTCAAAAGTCATTGAACTATGGCGAGAGATTATACCAAAAGAGCCTGGAGCTTTAGCTTGCAATTGGATGTGTCTTGCAGAGGAAGAACGGTCAAAGGCATGCCAGTATCTGTTTCCAGAAGACCAGAACCGTTTTGTCCACTGTCGGGCGTTTTTGAGGAGATGCATTGGAAAATATCGGCATATTCCTCCTAATCAGGTCTCGCTTCAGTATCATAAAAATGGCAAACCCTACCTAGAGAGATTTCCCCTTAAATTCAACCTTTCCCATAGCCAAAATTATGCGCTTTTTGGATTTTGCTTTCATTGCGAAATAGGCGTCGATATTGAATACGTTCGGGGAATTCCTAATTGTGAAAGTCTTTGTCGGCACTATTTTTCTGACAGCGAAATGGCATTTCTTGAATCGCTTCCTCAAGGCAATCGATCGCGCCATTTTTTGATTTTATGGACCAGAAAAGAAGCTCTCCTAAAAGGGATCGGAATCGGCATCGGAGAAGGGGAAAAGTACATGAAGTTGATCAATTGTCTCAATGAAACAACTTTTCAAACGATTTTGGGTTCTCAATTTGTTGTCGAATCGATAGATTTAAACGACAAAAATTATGTAGGAGCAGTAGCTTATAAAAGTGATGAAACAATCGAGATGAAATGGGTGCAGTAAAGAAGAAAGTCATTTTTATTGGTTCCGGTTATTTTGGAGAATATGGATTCAGGTATCTTTTACATGATGACATACAGAATGAGATAGAAATTGTGGGTGTCATTACCTATCATTATCACGTAAGGAACCTTTCACCCCTTATTCCAGTTGCCGAAAGTTTGTTTATTCCAGTTTTCTTGGGCAATCCCAACTCTCAAGAATGCTCGGAATGGGTAGAAAAGTTGTACCCTGATGTCTGTGTCATGATGCAGTTCCCAAAGAAACTACAGTCTAATTTCCTTAAAAAATTCCAATGGATACTCAATGCTCACCCTTCGGATTTACCGCTATTACGCGGTGGCTCTCCTATCGAAGGAACAATTCTGCAAAACCTTCCTCTTACAGTAACCGTTCACCTCGTCGATCATCTCTATGATCATGGCCCTATTGTTCATAAATCATTGCCCATTCCGATTACAGGAATGGGGTATGAACAAGTAGCACAACTTGCGGCTCATCAAGCAGCTCCAACGATGGCTTTTTCGATTCAGAAGATGTTTTGTGACCCAGAAAATCTCATCCCTCAGAATGAGCTATTGGCAACTGAATTCCTGACAAAAAATCTCGATAATTGTCTTGTCATGAGCTGGAAGAAAACTCCGGTAGAACAACTCCAACGGCAAGTCTTAGCAGGTGGGAAAAAACGGGGAGCGATGACTAAGATTTTTTTTCGAAATAAAGTTTATCCTGCTGCTATTTTAGAATCACGCGCCATTTCTTGTCCGCATAATCAAAGAATTGGAAAGACCGATGTTCTTTCTGGAGATAGACTGAAAGTGGCAGCCCAGGGAGGTTGCTTAATTATTGACGCGTTCCATTCATCCATACATCATGACATCCCCTCTCTAAGCAAGGAGGTCCTCTTTATTGACAGTGTCAACGATGAAAGAACCAGCTTTAGCAATTAAAGTAGGGAAAAAGCCAAGTTTAATATACTACAGCTTTTATCACCTGCAAAATCCGGTAGTCCTATAGAGGTGTATGATAGATTTCTGCTGCAACCAAGCCTCGTTTTTTTGGAAAAGCAGCAAATTTTTCCGGATTATAGTGAAATAAGAAGTACTTTATTGCTCCGAACCTATTGTGGTCTACAAAGATTCTAAGACAGTTTATGATAAAAACATTTCGGATAGACTCTTTAATATAGGGGTTAACATGGGGATGGAGCTAGGGTGAGACAAAGTTAACCTGTTTCAGTCAGAAGCTCCTCTGAAAATCCCCCTATTTCTTGTCCCGAATTATTTAAAAAGAACAAGGGATGAAATTTCCCTTTTCTGAAAGCTTGGCGACGTT
>JBAUVX010000111.1:0-18451 GCA_049583465.1 Waddliaceae bacterium
TACTACTACGGATTTCATGGCCATATTGTAATCAACTCAACGGGAGTGATCACAGGAGGAACATTCGCAGCAGCAAACATTGATGAACGCGATGTTTGTCCTGAGCTGTTGGTCGGAAAAATCAATAATGGGTTATTATTAGGAGATAAGGGCTTTATCCGCCCTATACTGAAACAGGAATTGACTGAACACGGAACGTATTTAGAGACTCCTCTAAAAAAACAAGAAAAAACGGAGACGATTAGCTTCACATAAAAGGCTTGGATGGCGAAAATTTCTTTTGCAAGAAATTCCCTCAACAATACAATCCGTATCAGGGGGGGATCGATTGATGGTAGAGAAAGATGACGTCGAAAAGACAGTGTTCTTTTTTAGATATATGGAGGAAAGTGACTTCTATGCTGTATCTGAGCTTCTAGCCGATAATTTTCGATTTTTTGGCCCTTTGCCGGATCCCTTTGATAAAAACGTTTGGCTCTCCTTTCAAAAAGCTATCCAACACGCGTTTCCGGATTGGAAATATCATCTGAAAAAGGTTGAAAAAATGGGCGATGCAGTGGAAGTTACCGTCGAGATTACCGGAACCCACTTAAAAGAACTTACCCTTCCCTGGCCGCTTGTGAAACCCATTCCCCCTAGCGGAACAAAAATTTACCTGCCTGAAGAGAAAGTAATCTTGAAGTTTAAAAACGGTCAATTGCATGAATTGCACATTTACAGCAGTCCTCACGGAGGATTTCCGGGGTTGATGGAGCAGTTGCGCGTTGAGTGATGGCGATCCATAGCACTAGGGGAAAAGCTATACCCAAACAAATCCAATTCTTGAGTTTGTTTGGGTATAAATGCCTATTGGAGTCGCGTCCTCCCTAAAAGATAGCGAGGAAGCCGAGGAAACCGTTGACATGCTCGAAACACTCTTCCGGAAAGTAGAGGGCTCATCGCACAAGCATGGAGGATGGCCGCAAATCGAAAACAGGAGCGAAATCTTTTGAGCCATGCTCGGCGAAAATCATTGGCTTTCCCGCTTAATGCGTATTCTGCTGCCATCAATCCCGAAGCCATCGCAAGAGTGAGTCCCTTGCCGCAAATCGGAGGAATACTCCCTGCTGCATCGCCGATCCACAAAATATCGGGATAAGAAGGGGGATGGCGAATGCCGAATGGAGGGATCTTCACTGACAGCCAGTCGGGGAAAAGGGGAGTAGCCTGAGACAGGGTCTCTCGCAACGGTTCTAATCCCTTACAGGACAAAAACGTCGAAGGATCGGTATTGAGCGAAGCAACACCTGCGACGTTAATGGTGTCAGGCCCAATCGGTGAGATGCCGACATAACCCCCCTCAAACAGATGCATTTCTAACTGTTTGTTTAAAGACACCCCGCTGAAATGTCCTTTTATACCAAGATATCGTGGGCGGAAGGATCGAGAGGCAAAGCGCCCGGCTCCGACGATGAGTAAATCGGCCCTTTGGCTTTCTCCATTGGAAAGAGAAAGCTGCCATTTTTTATCAGACCTTTTCCACTGCTCCACTTTCGTTTCTGTGAGGATAGAGGCGCCTAAGGCTCTAGCTTTTTTCATCAGCGTTTGATCAAAATCGTAGCGCGACCAACTTCCTGCCTGTTCGGGAAGTGTCAAAATCATTTCTCTGTCGGCTTGCTTAAACACACATCGCTCAATGAGTGTGGGAGGTGAAAGATCCCACCGGCGTAAAAGGGGCAACGATTCCGAAGACAAAAACTGTCCGCACACGCGATGGCGAGGGAAAGCCTCGCCATCGATCACTAAAGGAGGATGACCACTTTCGGCCAGATGGCAAGCAGCGCTAAGGCCGGCAACGCCTGCCCCAATAATGACGATGTTTTTCTGATGATGACGACCCATCGAAACGCCCACCTCCATTGAATGTTATAATAATGCTCCGGAATACCTGCAGAATGTAGATAGCTTAACCAATCAGCACGGGTAAATGCCCGCTGAATGGAAAGGGGTCCATCATGCTGCACGATACGATTGCGAAAAAAAATAGGTGCCAGCATCTTGAATGCATGGTAAGGAACGATGTGGCGGTGCAAATCGTTAATCACCACACCTTGTCTTGCCAAATCGAATGCTTGACGGAGAAATTGCGTCAACTCTTCATCTTTCATGTGGTGGCAAACAAGCGTTGTCATAATGATATCAAACCTGTTCGCCGGTTCCGCTAATTGCGGCCGGCTGCGCACTTCAAAAGAAAGATTGGAAAGGGGAGGGGAAAGGGTGTTGGCAAAAGCGATGGCATCAGGGTTGGTATCGATCCCCGTCACCTCCAGATGGGGGTGTTTTTTTGCTAATTTATAAGCAAAAAAACCGCCTCCGCATCCCACGTCAAGAACTGTTTTGGCTTGGGGAAATGCCGCCAATGCCTTAAAGGTTGCTCGGTCGCCGCTCAGCCACCGTCCCACGCGGTCGAGCTTTTCTAAGCAGTCATGATACTCTTCTAGAGAGTCATATCCTTTAGTATCCAGCCATTCCGGCTGTGTACTTCTTTGCTTCATTGTTTTAACAGGACTCCTTCGATCGATAAACCTGGGCCAAAGCCCATGCCAATTGTCCATTCTTTTTTGTTTTCCTTTTGCTGTAGATGATCCAAGAGATACAAAAAAGTTGCGCTTGACATGTTGCCGTGATTGGCGAGGATGTGCCGGGAAGCGGCTGTGTGCTTTTCTTGCGATAGTCCCATCACCTTTTCAATCTTCTCGAGAATCGCCTTCCCGCCGGGATGAATCGCCCAATTACAGTCTAAACAGGCAACATCTTTAGGAAGAAGTTCTTGTAGAAAAGAGTGCATGCCTTCCTGTAAGACAGAAGGCACTGAAGCTGACAAAGACATCTCATACCCCTCGTCTCCTGCTTCCCAAGTCATCGCATCGAGGCTTCCCTCGAAAGCATAGGAATAGTCATTGACCAATTCTCCATAGGTCTGTTCGGAAACGGTTGGATCGCACCCCATAATAAAGGCGGCTGCTCCATCGGAAAACAGGGAGTTAATGACAATGGACTCCATTGTTTCTCTAGAATGGAGATGCAATGAACAAAGCTCAGTACAGATCACCAATACGCGATGCTCAGGGTGTTGCTGGGCGATTTGCGCCGCTGTGCGAAGCCCCTGAAAAGCACCGAAACATCCCATAAAGTTGATCCCTAACCGTTTGATTGTTCGTCTCAAACCAAGAGGTTCGATGAGCAAAAATTCGATTCCGGGGGCGATAACTCCTGTGCATGAGATCGAGATAATATGGGAAAGCTGATCGGGCTGTCCTCCCCAGTTTTCTATCGCTTCTTTTGCTGCTCTCTCGGCAAGTTTAGGGGCTTCTCTTTTATAAATGGCATTCCGCTCTGACATCCCGACGTTTCCTTCATTCGGGAGGCCTCTTCCAATGATATCCGGAATAACAGAGAAGCGTTGTTGAATTGTTGAGTTGAGAAACAGTTTTTCTAGGTTGTATGCCTCTTGATCGCCTAGGCCAATGAGATCGCTCAGCCGCCTCGCAATTTCTTTTTGCGGCAGCGAATAACGAGGAATCCCTTTTCCAAAAGAGAGAATGCAGGGTTTCATCACCGGACGACAGCCTCAACTAATTTTTTCGTCGCTTCAGAAACAGATTCTTTCCCCGTTTCCCAGTAGCCATGGTGCAGGTGATTCCCCCATAATTCCCGGTAAATCCCATCTAAATGATCATAATGAGCGGTGAAATCCCGGCTTTTTTGTACGCAGTTTGGGTAAATCATTTCTAATGGCCTTAAAGAAAAAAGTGTAAATCTTTTTATGATGAAGAATCAAGAAAAAATGTGTTGGCAGATAGCAAAGAAAGCAGGACTAAAAACTGCTAGCAAAGAAAGCAGGACTAAAAACTGCCCAGGATAGGACTCGAACCTACACACCTTTCGGCACCAGATCCTAAATCTGGCGTGTCTACCAATTCCACCACCTGGGCATGATGAAAAAATGATACCAACAAACGTGGAGAAATTCAACCTTAAAACTTCTAAATGCAATTTAGCTACTATCCGTAAAGATATGACTTTTTTGATAGCTCCATCCTTCATCATCAAAAAGCAGGACGGCGGGGGTTAGTTGCATATCTTCCTCCTCAAAAGGTGTATTTTAACAAGGGGAGGGGATAGTCGGAAGTACTCAAGACAGCTATTATAACGTCTGATAATATATGTTATGTTGCACACTTGATATTCAAATAAAATTTTCTATGCTCCATAACTCAGTGTGTTAATGCACAATATTTCATTTGGATTGACTGCCTGAATCAAATCACTTAACTTTCCAACACTCGGATCAATCTTACCTTTTTCGTATTGCTTAAATGCATTGCGAGATCTAGGATCTTAATTTGGTCGCGGCTTCTTGTAGATTCATTGATGCCATTTCACGCTGTTTGATTAAAAATAATGAAAGCAAGAGTCGATAATCTGAAGCAATAACTGCAACTTGCCCTTTCGAACCTTCAATAATTTTTATTTCCAAATCATCGCTAATCTCATTTTCAAAATAGCATTCTAAATAAGTAAGAATAAGGTTTTCTCCCATTTCAATGGCTTCTTCTTTGGTGCTTCCTTCAGTCATAGAATCAAGAGAAGGAAAAGAGATAAGCCAGCAATTCCCGTTGAGTGATTTTCTAGAGGCAATTTAAATTTTGGTTTCGTAAACTTTTGGAACAATACGAACCTTTTTAAATTTACCAAGTTCAATGAAGTCTCCTTTCCGCAAACATCTCAGTGCTCCTGCTCTCATCAAAACTATCTTTAAGGAATTTTCCAAGATTCCTGATAATGCCGTTTTCAATAGAAACCCCTTTATCTCTTTAACAGATCATTTAATGTCGGGCCTGGCTGTCTTTGGTCTAAAATGTCCCTCTCTTCTTGCTTATGAACGACAGCGAAAAGAAACAGCCGGTGATAAAAATCTCAGAGATCTTTATCATGTAAATAAGGCCCCCTGTGATACCTATCTCAGAGAACGTTTAGACCCTGTTGATCCTAAACATCTGCGCTCTTCTTTCAAAAAACTATTTTTTTCTTTTCAAAGAGGAAAAGGGTTAGAAGAATATGAATACTTGGATGGGCATGTTCTATTGTCAGGAGATGGTACAGGGCATTTTTCCTCAAACAAAGTGAGCTGCCCTCATTGCTGTCAGAAAAAATCTCGAGATGGAAAAGTGTCCTATTATCATCAAATGTTTGGTGTTTGCGTGGTGCATCCGGAAAAGAAGAATGTTATTCCTCTTTGTCCAGAACCAATTCTCAAAGAAGATGGTGCGGATAAAAATGACTGTGAGCGCAATGCTTGTAAACGGTTTTTGAGACATTTCCGTCGAGAACACCCTCATCTAAAAGGAATTTTTTTACAAGATGGGTTAGCTTCAAATGCACCGAATATTGAGATGCTCAAAGAGAGTAAGTTGCGATTTATCCTCATCGCCAAACCCGGAGATCATCGTTTTCTTTTTGAACAGTTGACTTCAAGTAAAAAAAGCGAGTACCACGAAATTCTATCCGTGGATGGATGCCATCACCAATTCTATTTTTTAAATAACGTGTCTCTGAATAAATCTCGTGCAGACGTCAAGGTCAATGTGCCGGAATACAGGTGCACAGATAAAAAGGGAAAAGTCGTCAATTTTTCCTGGGTTACTGATATCAAACTACATAAAGGCAATGTATTAAAAATCGCTCAAGCAGGGAGGGCTAGATGGAAAGTAGAGAATGAGACCTTTAATACGCTAAAAAATTTGGGATACAACTTTACACACAGTTACGGGCACGGAAAGCAGCACCTGTCCACAAATTTTTGTCTTTTGATGATGCCGGCATTTTTAATCGACCAGATTCAGGAGGCTTGCTGCACTGTCTTTCAGAAATGTAAGAAAAAAATGGGAACCTACCGCGATCTTTGGCATAAGATGTGTGTTTTGTTCCAAACACTTGCACTCTCAAGCTGGGAGAACCTCTATGAGATCATATTGGGATCAAAAAAATTGATAATGGATACTTCCTAAAGTCGTTTTCGGTATCCCAGATTTAGCGTATCCCCAAAAAACATTCAAATCTGATCTTATCAAAGCTTTTCGATACAAAGCTATGGAATTCCTTTTGTCCATATTCTTACAAAAAAATATTTTGTAGAATTTCATGCTTTATCTATTCCAACGGGAACTGCTGACAATGTCATACACTGTTCCATAGGCCAATTTCACGCCGTTATATACGAGTTTTAAAGGTGCTTGTATGAATAGTTGTTTTAAACCTTTAGTAAGGCTGCATTTTTTTGAAAAAGGCGAACCAACAATATTAGCAATACCTTTTATGGCGGATTCTCCAACATTTGATACGGCTTGGGCAAGGCCTAACAATGAAGAACAAAGTCCTATTGGCAAACCTATGAATCGTGCTACATTCGTATGATTCTCGGAAAATTCGATTAATTTATCACTAGCTTTGATTTCTAAATCTTGAAAAAACATCGCCGATTGAGATGTAATGGAAAAATTAAAATTTGTACTCATAATATTAAATCTCTTTTTGTTTTGGGTTATTTAAATTTAATACTTTTATTTTACAATAAAAATTTTTGTATTTGTTAAATTTAATGTTAAGACTTAGTGAATTATAAAAATAATTTATATTTGGTAATAAGTGTAAACGAGCTCATTTCCTCAGGGAAATTGCATGATAAACCTCTTGACATCACCATCTCATAGAGAAAACTGCGTTCTGATCATCGGCCCGATGGGGCCAATTTTTGCAACTCGTTGCACACACACCTAGGACACTCCCTGTCAAGCAATTTATCATGCAATTTCCCTGCTCATTTCCTCGATCTTCCTCTATGGTGCACTGGCGGTGCAACGGTGCACCAATTGAACCATCATCAACCGGTAAAATCCAATAGCAAATTAACCACATCTCCCTTATCATCATACTCATAGCTGCTGGATGGTAACGGGTATGTCGGTATTCTCGCGCCCTCATAACCCGTCGGTCGCCGGTTCAAGTCCAGCTTGCCCCATTCTTTTTACTCGATTCATTTCCAATGGGTTACACTTATCTTTCCCTGTCCTAATAATGCAAAGTGATTTCTTTATGGGGGACTAGTGGGGGAATCAGTATTAACAAGTCGCAGCAAACGGCAACATGTTTGACCAAATTCATGAAGAAAATCGAGTGGATTTTACCTGATAAAACCTGTATAATGTTTGCATTCAAGACACGGAGGTCATCCAAAGGATAATGAACATGTATAGACTCGCTTATCGCTATGATGATAAAACAATCTTGTATTTCGATTTTTCAGGGAACAAGTATGTGGCAACAGGTGGAAATTTGGCCTGGAGAATTAACAATCCCGGTCTCGTTCGAAGTCACAGCCATTTTGCTAAGAGAAACAAGTCTATAGGTTCTTGTAAAGGTTATGCAATTTTTCCTGAACTTCGTAATGGTCAAAAAGCTCTACAAGATTGGCTGCACGCAAAAAAGTATTTCGACTCCACTTTGAAAACACTAGGGGAGCATTATCAGCCAAATAACTCAGAAGTGTTTGTTCAGAAGGTTTCTGCAGCTGCAGGCTTCTCTCCGGAAAGAAAAATCAATTCTCTGAACAAAATAGAGTTCGACGCTCTGATGAGAGCTATTGAAAAGTATTGTGGTTATTCAACGATTGGTAATGAGGCATTAACTCTGCTTCCGAAAATTACCGCGAAAATTGAAAATGGTACTGACAAAGACGATACATATCTGATTGGTGACAGCCTTGTTCTTTCAAAAGAGGAGGCTATAGAGTGGATACTTTCTCATAGATTGGATGGTGTGGTTGTTCATCATCGTGACGGCTCTCTAACTCTACGTTCACGGCCTGGTCACTGCATCTGGAATATTAAAATGCATGATGCAACTATTCCTCCTTCGGTTGGGCAAATCGATACGATTATGCGGGTAGTTGGAGAAAATAAGGGAAATCAGTGCATTTGGGGATTTATCAATGGTGTGTCAAACACAAAGGCAAGCGCTCTAAAATCAGCAGAACTCATTTCGGAGTTTGCTATGGGAGATGCTGTATATTCAATGCCCAACGATACAGCTTTTGGAGGGGTCAAGGATTTGATTGTTTGTGGCATTCTCAAGATCACGCTTGAAACCCCAATTGTTGAATGGACAGCAAAGTTTTTTCGCTATCTGCTGAACTTGTCTGAGAAAAATCAAAAGCATCAACATGTTGTTGTGTTCGCGCATAGTCAAGGCGCTATAATCAGTGAACATGCTCTCGAGCTATTGAAGGAGTCTGAAAGAAAACAAATCCGGATTTTTACGTTTGGAGGAGGTTCTTTTATCGCTCCAGAAAAATGCCATCCCGACTCTCATAATTATGCAAGCGCGGCTGATCCTATATGTCGATTAGGTTCACCCAATCTTCAATACCTTGCCTTGCAAAGGTATTACGCATTAAAGAAAGGTCTCAATCTGGGTCAACTAATAAAAGAGCTTTCCTTTCAAGATGCGATTTTACATCTTGATACGATCAATGCGCAGGTGATTGAAGCCTATATACAAAAGAGGAGTAAATATTATGAGCGGGAATTTTCCAAAATTTCCAATGTCACAGTTTTAGACTCTGACCCAGGATACATATGGGAACATCGATTCGATAGTCCTTGTTATCAGTCGATCATTGGTGATATTGTTAGAAGATGCCAGTTAACGGATCAAGAGTAGGTGAGGGATTGGAGTCTAAGGATGATTTGATAGATCTGAGAAACAGGGCGAAGAGATGCATAATTTTCTTTACCATTATGTACCTTTTGTTTTTTCCTTTTCTGTTTTACGTAGCGATGTTTAGCCCAATGGTGTTTGATAATCCGGACATTACACCCATCATGGGCATGTTCTTTATTTTTTCAATATTTTGTATACCACTGTCGATACCTGCGAGTCTCTACTTTATGTGGTCATTTTTTTCTCGTGCTCAGTATCAAAGAGCTCGGTTTTTTTGTGCTATTCCGCTGTTCATATTTGCTTTCGTTCTTGTCGTTAACACCGTCTTTCAAAAGATTTTTTTGTCCTAATATTTATTGTCTTGCTGCTGTATATTTCCATCTCTCGTAGGCTATTGTCTTTGGTTGAAAATGATGGATAGACAAGCAACTTTTGAGGGAGAGTCAATCAATTCGAAAAAGTTCGCAAAACGATGCGGGGTCAGCTTCACCATTTTATATGCAGTAATTTTTCCTTTTCTCTTTTATATGGCTTTGCTTTCGAGCAGGGTCTTTGACAATCCTCATATGACCACTTCTCGAGGTCTATCAATTATATTTACAACTTTTTGTATTCCTCTATCGATACCAATAAGCATTTTTTTAATGTGGTCTAGATATTTCCGCGAACAATACAAAAAAAAGTAGTTTTTTCTGTGCGATACCCCTTCTTACGTCCCTTGTAGTATTTTTTATTCTTGATGTATTCCCCCTTCTACAACCGTCATTCCTCAGCAAAAAAGATAATTTTGATTTAGCGACTGTTTAAGTTATTCTGTTGGCCATGAAACTGGCATCTGAAAATATAGATAACCTGGGACTTGTTGCTGGGATGTGCCGGGAGATAGGCATAGCTGATATTATTGATAGAGCCTGTGGAGAGCAGGCCAAGAATAAACATATTACTTTTGGACAATGCGTTAACTGCATGATTCTCAATGGACTTGGTTTTGTTGGCAGGACGCTCTATCTTTATTCAGAGTACTTTGAAGACAAGCCTGTAGACCATCTTCTGGGGATTACTATTGCCCCTGAGCAGATCGATGACAATGTACTCGGGCGTACTCTGGACAAGCTATTCTCAATTGGGATAACTGGATTATTCACCAAGATCGCGCTGCATGCAATGCAGGTATTGGGAATTGAAGTTAAAAGTCTTCATCTAGATTCCACAAGCTTCCACGTAGATGGAGAGTATTACAGTCTTTTGGGACAGGATGAGTCGCGTATTCAGTTAGTACAGGGTTATAGTCGAGATCATAGACCTGACCTGAATCAGGCCATCTTGCAGCTGATCACCTCAAATCAAGGTAATATTCCCCTATTTATGCAGGCTGCAAGTGGAAATACCGCAGATAAAACGGCATTTGCCAAGATCGTTGCAGAACACGCAAAAAGCTTTCAGGAGGCCATCAACAATCGATATCTTGTAGGGGATAGTGCTCTGTACACACCGGCGACAATTCAATCATTGCAGAATGCCGCTTGCCTATTTGTGACACGCGTGCCAGCGCAAATCAAAGCTGTATCCGAGTACATTGCTCAATGTTCTCGCAAAGACATGGAGGATTTAGGCAACGGATATTTTGGGCAAGAGTATGCTGTGACCTATGCAGATGTTGCTCAGAAGTGGATAGTGATTTTTAGCGAGGCGGCCTATGCACGCGAATGCAAGACATTGAATAAGAATTATAGGAAAGGGTCGGAACAAGAAGCAAAAGCGTTTTTGCAACTATCGAAAGAGATTTTCACTTGTCGCGAGGATGCTTTGAAGCATTACAAGAACGCGACATCTAAATACAAATATTTACAAATTAGTGATATAGAGATTTTGGAAGTAAGAAAACATCCTACAGTGGGTCGTCCCAAAAAAGGGACCTCTGCCCCGACAGTGGGATATCAGATCAAGGGGGCAATTTCTTGTGCATTACAAAATAAACGATTGATGGAGAGAGAGAAGGGATATTTTGTTCTCAGTACAAATGATCTTGATCACCAGTTTTTAGCACGTGAAATTCTGGACACATATAAATCGCAGCAGAGCGTCGAGAGAGGATTTCGTTTTCTTAAGAGTCCGGATTTTCTGGTGTCTTCATTTTATTTAAAACGGAAGTTCCGCGGTTTTTTGCGGCAAAATCTTTCTTAAATCACTAATAATGAATTTGATAATCGTGTTTTTTTTGGGAAAATGCGTGTCCACTAATTTTTTATTAAAATTTTCATAAAAATATCTCTTGATAAAAATAAAATTATATTAGAAAATGTGTACATGTTTATATCAAGATCGAAATTCAAGACCAAGTCCGGAAAAATCTACGAAGCGGTTCTACTACGAGAATCGTATCGAGAAAATGGCCGTGTCAAAAAACGAACCATTGCCAATCTGAGCCGCTGCTCTGAGCAGGAAATCGCGGCAATTGAATTAGCTTTGACGCATAAACATGATCTCACAGCTCTTGGCTCACTATCCGGTTCAGTTTCCATAAAAGAAGGGGCTTCTATTGGTGGGGTTTGGGTCATCTACCAAATTGCTAAAAAGCTAGGAATCATTGAGACCTTGGGGAATAGTCAAAATGGAAAACTCGCATTATGGCAAGTTATCGCTCGTGTTTTGGAACAAGGCTCTCGACTCTCTGCCGTTCGTCTTGGTGAAACATATGCAATCGCTTCAGCACTATCCCTGAAGAAGGGATTTACTGAAGACGCGCTTTATAAAAATTTAGCCTGGTTGGCCGACAATCAAACCAAGATAGAAGATAAGTTGTTTGTTAAAAATAAGCGTGATACCAATCTATTTTTATATGACGTCACCAGTTCCTATTTGGAGGGAACGGAGAATGCTTTAGCAGAATGGGGCTATAATCGTGATGGAAAAAAAGGAAAAAAGCAAATCGTGGTGGGTTTGCTGGCTGACAGCGATGGCAACCCGATTTCGTCAGAGGTATTTGCAGGTAATACAAATGATCTTGCCACCTTTCACTCACAAGTGGAGAAAGCAAAGCAACGATTTGGCTGCGAACGAGTTACTTTTGTTGGCGATCGGGGGATGATCAAGAGCGGCCAAATCAAAGACTTGAAACAACATGGATTTCATTACATCACAGCGCTTACTAAAAAACAGATAAAGACTCTTGTCAAAAAACAAGTCATACAATACGAGCTATTTGATAGTCCTGTATGCGAGGTAACAGATGGCGCAGTTCGTTATATTTTTCGCCGCAACCCTGTACGCGCGCAGGAAATCAAAGAGAAACGAGAAAGTAAAAAATGTTTAGTAGAACGATTTGCGCAAGAACAAAGCCAATATCTTCAGGAACATAGCCGTGCAAAAGAGGCAACTGTACTCAAGCGAATTACGACAAAAATCAAAAAGTTAGAGATTGCCGGTTGGCTTAGCATAAAAGTGGAAGATAGGAAAGCGACCATTTATGTGGATGAAGAAACTTTGTCGAAAGAGGCGGAATTAGATGGCTGCTATGTTATCAAAACAGACCTTCGCAAAGAGGAATGCGAAACGCAAACAGTCCATGATCGTTATAAAGATTTGGCACTTGTGGAATCTGCATTTCGCACATGCAAAAGCAGCTTAGAACTGCGCCCGGTTCATGTAAGACTAGAAAAGAGTACGTATGGCCATGTCCTAGTTGTTATGCTGGCCTACATGATCATCAGACACCTAGATCAGCAATGGGCTTCGCTTTACCTCACCGTAGAAGAGGGTTTGCGCAGCTTAAATACCCTAACCCTACAAGAAGTTACAGTGAATGGTCATGCTCCCTTCCAACAAATTCCGGAGCCGCGCAAACAAAATAAAAAGATGCCGGAAATACTGGGCGTTGAACTTCCCAAAATTTTACCGAAGTCCAATGCATGCGTGGTCACTAGAAAAAAACGCAGAAAACCTGTCTTAAGAAATTAATTTTCAGCAATTTGCATACTTTTATCGCCTCCAAAATCTGCGGAACTTCCCCTACTTGAAAAAATTAGCCGTTTATGCTAACAAAAATCATTGTTGTCGAATGGAGTGGCATGTATTTGAGTGGAATCAACCAGCAATTTCTTTTTATGAGTCTTTGGGAGGTGAGCTAAGACGCGATCTTATCCAAGTTCGTCTTAGCGCTGAGATTTAGTGTAAGGGACATTTCTATGATTGAGCAGTCTTATCAAATTCATTACCTATCTCCTGTCGTTTCCGAAAGCATCAATGAAAAATGAATAATTTTCTTAGTACTCGATCCCGCCTCTCTTTTCTTCTTGCCATTATTGCCGGCTGTCTCTTTACGGGCATCTGGATATTGACAACACAAAAAGATTGGATCGACAGCCGCCTGTTTCGCCAGTTAAAGGGAGTGGGCTCTGGCATTGGAGTTGCCGGATATTTTCTTTTTTCTCTTTCCCTTTTTCTTTCCTCGAGGTGGTCAAGGCTTGAAGATTGTTTTGGCGGGCTTGATAAAATTTACCATATTCATCACCAACTTGGGATTTGGGGATTTGTTTTGATCCTGATCCATCCATGGGTGATTGCAGCAAAATGGATTCCTCATAGGCTCGATAAATTTTTTACATTCCTTTTCCCTGTACATGACAGATGGTCTGTCAATCTAGGCTCTGTTGCATTTTGGCTGATGATATTCATTATTGGAGTGACTATCTTAAAAGTTTTTCCTTACGATAAATGGAAAATCACTCATCAATTCATGAGTCTTGTCTTCCTATTTGCTTCTTACCATGTTCTTTTTTCGGAAAAGAAAATTAGCTCTTCCCTTTTTCCGCATCTTTTGCTGTACATCCCCTTTTTAATGGGTTTGTTTGGAGTTTTTTATAAGCAGATTTTTATTCCTCTGTTTGCTAAACATCCCCTTTTTGAAGTTGTTAAAACAAGATATCTCAACGATAATATCATTGAAATCGATTTAGTCCCAAGGGAAGAAAAATTGACGTATATCCCGGGACAATATGCATTTTTTCGTTTTCATGGCGAAAAGCTCTCAAAAGAATCCCATCCTTTTACCTTCACTGGACCCCCCAACGAATCCAAGATTTCCATATTAGTCAAATCCCGAGGAGATTACACACGCTCCTTGTATCAACATGTGAAAGAAGGTTTTAAAGCCAACTTAGAGGGTCCATTTGGCCGGTTTGATTTTACAAAGACAGGAAAAGAACAAATCTGGATCGCCGGAGGCATTGGAATCGCCCCTTTTATTGCCTGGGTAAGAGCACTCAAATTCTCAGAAAATGATCGGGTCATCGATCTCTTTTACAGCTTTCACCGCAAACAAGATGCTGTTTTCGTTGAAGAATTTGCTCAAGCGAGCCGCACATTGCCTCATTTTCGTTATTTTCTGTTCTGCTCAGAGGAACACAATCGCCTTAATGCTAAAGAAGTGATGGATTTAAGCAATAACCTTCAAGAAAAAGATATTCTAATGTGCGGACCAAGGCGGCTGACTGAAGATCTGAGCAGGCAATTGACAGCCCTTGGCGTCAAGAGAAAAAATATCCTTTTTGAAGATTTTGAGTTTTTTTAGGGATCAAGATCATTCATATCTCACTTGTGAATCTCGGATATTCCACTTCCCAGTGGACACTCCGGGGCCCAAACCCCGTCAAAGGGGCTAACCCGTTTGCAATCCCCATTAATCTTGTAAATCAAAAAGGGTGGGTTTGACTTCACGCAACGCAAGATCCTCTGCGTCCTCTGTTTTTAATCTTCTTTTCCGGGGTTTCAATGGGAAGTCATGGTTTCAGTACAAAAAACCAAGAAGATAAAGGGGAATTTTTGATCCCGAACCAATCGTTATGTCATCGGCCAGGATGTATCCTTGCTTCTCATCTTTGATTTGAGAAAATGATTTATTTTTCCCTCCCACCTCAAAAACAGTATCTTCAATTTTAAAATCACCACGGCGAGTATAGTAGACAGAATGGTTGGCATTTTGTAAATGACAGATGGCAAATGTTTCTCTCATCTTGCCGGTTTGGCTGTGTTTAAGCATTTGGACATAGCCCGCGTACAATAAATTAGTGTTTTCAGGATACATTTTGACAGGGTTTTTAAATGAAGCTTTGCCTGTCTTATCAGAATAGAGAAAGCGTATTAAACCCGCCTCCTGAAGCCATCGAAGGTACATGGAAATACTTTCAAAATCCTTACCCAAATGTGTGGAAAGTTTAGATGCATTTAATTCTCCGGGATTTGAGTTTAGAACAAATTTAAACAACCTTTCAATTAGTCCCAAAGAAGGAGTTTTTAAAGTGTGAAGAGTCCCAATGTCTTCATAGATCGTTTTTTGCGAAGTGTTGCGAATTGCCTGAAATTTTTCTCGATCTTCCGTAAACATATAAAAGAAAGGATAGTATCCCACTCGCAAATAGTCATTAAAATATTTTAAAACATGCGGCACTTTTAAGTTTTGTGCAATTGCAGTAGAGTCTTGTAAAAGTTCTTCCAACCGGAAAGTTGACAGGCTTAAGTTGAATTGAGACTCGAGATATTCTCGAAATGAAAAACCGTGTAAATCATAGAGCGTTACTCGGCGGGATAAGTCAAACCTGCTTTTGACTAAATCGATGGTAGAGCTTCCCGAAAAAAGCACTTTAAAATCGAAATAGGTATCGTAAATATTTTTGAGTTCTTGGTTCCAATTGGGATATTTGTGAATTTCGTCAATACAGATAAAGCGGATGGTGGTTTTTTTATGAAGCTGGTCAACCAAGTCAATCAATCTGTTTTCCAGGAAATAGAGGTTATCAGCGGAGATGTACAGGGCTTTCCTCTCTTTTGCCCCTTTTTCAATCACTTTGCGAAGCAAAAAAGTAGTCTTTCCTACTCCCCTGAACCCAACCACTCCATTGATTCTGTTATCCAATGTGATCTTTTCGAAGATCTTCCTGGGATAAAAGGGAAGTTTTTCGAACTCCTCTATGATGACATTTTGGATTTCAAATAGTTGCTGCATATCGATCACATATATTTGGTTGCAGCCTATTAATATCATATGATTCATTCGGTTGCAACCGGAAAAAACCGTCAACGCATGAACAAAGGAGATTAAAAAACAATACTATTGACAAAAATTAAGTTAAAAAAGTATGCTTGTGCATGTAATATCTAAAATTTTGCACTAATCCGGGTAAAAATCATGTATTTTCAGTTGGTTAACTTCAAGAAATATTTAATAAATATCTCCCTTGCATTGCTGCTTTGCGTAGGCGTTGCCAATACCGCATACGCACAACCATCTGCCATAGAAACATTCCTTAGTTTAAAGGAATCCCAAAAGACTGCTTTAAAAAAGGAAAAGACAAAATTTGGTGTAACCCTGGAGCATGTTTTAAAAAGCGGGATGGAAAACCCGGATAGTAAAATAGGTTGCTACGCCGGAGATGCTGAATCCTATGCAACCTATAGTCCTATTTTTTCCGATGTAATCAAAAAATATCACGACTATAGCCCCAACGCGCAGAACACCGCCGGTCAGGAAAAAAAGGATTTTCATTTCACAAAAGAAGACCAAGATACCATTTCCGGTCATGTCGTATCGACTAGAATACGCGTTGCAAGAAATTTATCTTCATTTCCTTTTCCATCCTCAATGACCAAAGATCAAAGACAAAAAGTAGAAAGCGTTGTACTCGAAGCAATAAAAAATTTACCTCAGGAATATCAAGGCAAATATTATTCTATCAGTTCATTATCCAATGAAGAATATGAAAAACTAGTAGAAGATCACTTACTCTTTAAAGGGAACGATAAATATCTCAAAAGCTCGGGTATATTTGATGATTGGCCTGAGGGAAGAGGCGCTCACATTAGCAACGATAAAAAATTCATGATTTGGATTAACGAAGAAGACCAACTTAGAATTGTCTATTTAGAAAACAGTGCTAATTTTGAAAAAATATACAACGCATTTACCGATGCACTAAACAGATTAGAAGAAAATTTAACATTTGCACATGATGATAAACTGGGATACCTCAATAGCTGCCCGACAAATATAGGCACGGCCATGCGTGCAAGTGTCCACCTCAAACTTAATGCTATTGACCCGAAAAAAGTCGAATCCATTGCAAAAAAACATCAGTTATCTGTAAGAGGAACGCATGGCGAACACAGTAATGTACTGCAAGGAGTCTATGATGTTTCAAACTCAAGAAGATTAGGCTCTAATATAGAAACCTTATTATCTAATCTTGTTAAAGGCATTGTCGCTTTAGTTAATGAAGATCAAAAATTATCAAGCCAAAATATCACAACCTCATCCTCTGAATCAGCCGCCCCATCTCTTGCAAGTAGGGCTAGCCGCTAAAAAAACTCAACAGACGGAGCTTCTTGCAGGTGAAACGAAGGGGAACAAGGCCGGCAAAACGGACGCGCCTTTCCAAATCGCTTTTATCCTATCAAGGCTCTAACGGTTAAGAAAAATACAGAGGGAACAAGCAGGCAACCTAATCCGGTATAGAAGGTTGCTATCATCGTGCCATAGGGAACGAGCTTAATATCTGTTGCAGCAAGCCCGGCAGCAACTCCGCTTGTTGTCCCCAGCAATCCTCCAAAAACAATGGCAGACTTTGGATCGTTCAATCCAATAGACGCGGCAACCATAGGTGTGGCAACCATGGTTAAAATGGACTTCGCTAAACCCGCTGTAATACTCAAGGCAATCACTTCGCTGCTAGCACCAAGCGCTGCACCGGTGACAGGGCCAACGATATAAGTGACAGCGCCGCCGCCGATTGTGGTGATGCTCACGGCATCGGTATATCCAAAAGCAAACGCCACAACGGCACCGCACAAAAAAGAAATCAAAAGACCCAGGAATAAAGAGACAATCCCGCTTAAACCTACGTGCATAATTTTTTTTACATCAACGCCGTATGCAGTGGCCACTATAGAGAAATCGCGCAGCATGCTCCCCCCCATGATGGACAGGCCTGAAAAACCCTTTAAATCGGAAATGCCGTGATGACCGCCGCTATAGACACCGCCAAAATAAGCCATCACTAAGCCAATAAAGATAGCCAAAGCCGAGCCATGAATTTTGCCATTCAATACTTTATCACAGAACAAGTGACTGAGATACATCACGGCGCCAATAACGGCAAAAGCGAGGACTAAATCATATTTTTGAAAAACCGCAATGACCACATCCATGATCTCTCTCTTGATTTTTAGGTTTACGCCCTGATTGGCTGTATGTCATCGAGGACTTCTCCTTTCCCGATGCGGGAAACGATAGGAATGAACATGAAGCTGATGGCAACAGCTGATAGACCGGCCAGAATGGCCATGATACCTCCGTGCATAGCAGCCTTAACGTCTTGGCTGGCCGCCATAGCCACAACAATCGGAACATACATATGGCTCCAAAAGCCAATGCCCTGACAGAAATGGGTGTCGACTAAACCTCTTTTTTCCAAATAGGTAACGGTCCCAATCAACAATAACATCGCAAGTCCAACTCCGCCAACATCGGAGGGCACACCGACAAGATGACCAATAAACATGCAGATGATCATCCCAAGAAGCAAACAAGTTGATAATAATGCAACACCATAAATTTTCATAACCCACTCCAAGTTTCAGTGTGTGTCTTGAAAGTCCTGAATCTGTTCATCCATGACCTCCTAGATATGCTCTTATCGAC
>JBAUVX010000112.1:0-2629 GCA_049583465.1 Waddliaceae bacterium
AGGCTTCTCGATTTTGGAGAAAATTGCTAGCTCATACGGTGTGTGTCAAACTGAATATGGAATTAGGCAACGAGCCTTTACAGTTTGAAGGTCTCATAACGCATTAACAATTCGCCCATGGGGTTTCATTCATCCACCGCAGAAAGTGGTCTCTATCCACGTTGCCTCCGCTGATGACACAAACGATATCTCCGGCGAGTGTTGAAGGATCGGTTTTTAAGAGACCGGCAAGAGAAGCCGCTCCCGAAGGTTCGACAACCATGCCGCATTGCTCAAAAAGAAACTTCATGGCTCTAATGATGTCATCATCATCGACAAGTTGTACCCGATCTGTGTTTTTGATGAGAAGAGGCCAATTGTACTGACCGACATGGGGAGTGCGCAAACCATCGGCAATTGTTGTCGGCTGCTCAATGGATTCTATCTGTCTCTTCTGAAAAGACAAAAAGAAATCGGCAGCCCCTATTGGTTCAACCGCCACAACCTCCACACCGGGCCGCAAGGCTTTCAACACAGCGCCGCATCCGGCCATTAATCCCCCTCCGCCAACCGGGCAGAAGAAATGCTGCAATGAGGGAAGTTCATCAAAAACTTCCAATGCCACGGTTCCCTGTCCTGCAATGACATCGGGATCGTCAAAAGAGGAAATTGCCGCCCCGGCACCCTCTTGTTCAAGTTCCTTCACCTTCCGATATCCCTCTTGATGGGTTGTGCCGACTTGCACGACATTCGCTCCAAGACGACGTGCATTGTCTACTTTTACCTTTGCAGCATTTTCTGCCATCACAACGGTGACGGAAATACCGAGTTTTTGACCGGCAAAAGCCATTCCTTGACCAAAATTTCCCGATGAGCGGCAAACAAATCCTCGAAGCCTTTGGGGGTTTTGGATCATTGCATTCAATGCACCCCTAGGTTTAAAACTGCGAGTCACTTGGAAGTTTTCGCACTTGAGATAAACGTTAAACTTACAGTTTAATCGTCGGCTGAGCTCTTCCGAAGGGAGCAAGGGGGTTTTATGTAGGAAACGCCGAATCCTTCGGTGTGCACATCTAAACGTCTCAAGATCCATTACTGCCTCTCAGGAATGATTGGGTGAAAAAAAATATTTTATTGACAATTATCAAAACCATCTAAAATATAAAGTAACCGTTCACAGGGTTATACACATTCAAACCCAATTCTTGGGTTTGAATGTGTATAAGACGTTGATTCTGAGGTACGGATGCGAATCAAAAAGTTCAGTGGGCGCCCCGGATCACCTATTTACGGGTATGTTTGACTTTGCAGATGCTTTCAGAATTACGTCCTAAGCGCGATATACACATTCAAACTCAAGAATTGGATTTCGGCGACGTCCAAGCCCGGGGCTTTGGCGTTGCCCAAATCCAATTCTTGAGTTTGAATGTGTATAGACCCCGTTGAGGGCTACATATAGGCAATAAGAGATTACCAATCGAAACAAAAATAGACAAGGTGGTTTTTCATGGACAAGAGAATTAAAACGTCATTTTTCAACTCCGAAAACATCCCATTAGTAATTGAACCTAGCAACCCAAGCGTTTCACTCGATGATCTCCTCTCGATTCTGCAACAAGACAACGATATCTTTAAGAAAAAGATGTTGGAGCATGGAGGTCTTTTTTTTCGAAGCTTTTCTATTAACACCGTCGACGATTTTGTCGCTGTGATGAAAGCACTGAACACCGGGGAATTTGTCGATTATACCGGTGGAGGAAGTCCAAGGAGCAAAATCCAAGGGTCGGTCTATACATCTACGGAAGCACCCCCGGCGATAAAGATCCATCTTCATAATGAATTGAGTTTTTCCGATAATTATCCAGGCCACATTTACTTTTACTGCGACATTCCCCCGGAACATAGAGGGGAAACGTTCATCGGAGACGCAAGAAAGATTTGTCAATCGATGGACAAACAGGTAAGGAAAAAGTTTATTGAGAAGGGAATCAAGTATACGTCGAGATACTATTATAAAAGCAAACTCATGGATTTTATCAATAGTATCCAACGGGGACACAAAACATGGATTGATGTATTTGAAACAGACGATAAGGAAGACGTCGAAAGAAAATGTTCAGAAAATAACATCGGCTTCAAGTGGAATCAAAATGATTGGTTAGAAATTAGCCGTTTACGTCCGGCTTCGATCGTTCATCCTGAGACAAAAGAAACCGTATGGTTCAATCAAGTCCATCAATTTGATCACCACCCTAGGATAATAGGATGGTGGAGGCATATCGCAATGAAACTCTTCTATTGCCGTCAATACATGAAAGTCGACGACGTCTGTTTTGCCGATAATGAAAAAATCTCCGGGAAAGAGATGAATCACGTCATCGATGTTCTAGACAAACATTCTCTCTATTTCCCCTGGAAAAAAGGAGATGTCATGGTATTGGACAACATCTTGACCATGCATGGAAGAGCTCCTTTTAAAGGAAAGAGACGTGTTTTAACGGCGATGACAAAGTAGGACAGGACCTTCTTCTAAATAAGTGCTCGGAGTTTTCGGACATTTTTGAGCCTTGGTTTAACCGCTAAATAGAATGTGCATGCTCACCTCCATCGTTGACTGGTTTCTTCAAACTTACACATCACTCTGTTTTTG
>JBAUVX010000113.1:0-5395 GCA_049583465.1 Waddliaceae bacterium
AGGGTCTCGACATCCCTATATCTATCTATTGAGAGGTGGGGAGTATCAACAGGGATCAGAAACGGATTACTACGTGACCTATGTGCTCCCAGATTTTTCGATCAAACACACACCCTTTGTCATTACAGTCACCCCGGAAGGCTGGTATTTTGAACAAGGAGGCGGTGGTGGACCCTATATGCATACATCGATTGATGATGTCATTCATTTGATCTTGCATTGTGAGAAAGAGGAGTGCACGCCGATGATCGTGCCTAGTAACTGGCCGTAAGGATGGACTTTCTTATCAATTTTCTTGGCCCTGTTCACTTTTTCGGTCAGTTGAACTAAAAGGATATAGGGATTAAACACAAAGGGCTAAGTCGCTGAGGAAGATAATCTTAGCGTCTTAGCGCCTTTGCGTTTAATCTCCCGTAATTAAGAGAGACTGATATCGTTTTTGACCGGAATTTTTCCCAGATAAGGTGAACAAGGCCCAATTTTTCGCTCAACTTTCATAAGTTGAGATCAAAATTCATCACAAAATCACCCTCAAGATCCAAAAAATCGGCTGAAAAGCGTTTAGTAAGATAGGTTCATAGGTGATTTTCTCTTTAATAATAAGTTTATTTCCTTTATACTATTTTTTACTAAATCTCTTAAAAAGGGTGCAGTTCTAATGAAAAGGGTGACTTGGAGTTCCCGCACAGGATTTATTTTTGCGGTAGCAGGTTCGGCCGTTGGATTGGCCAATATCTGGAGGTTGCCCTATATTATTGGAGAACATGGCGGTTCTGCCTTTTTAATTGTTTACTTGCTTTGCTTATTGCTCATCGGCTTTCCTGTCTTCATGGCAGAGATGTTAATCGGCCGAACAACGCAAACAAGCCCGAGTGGAGCTTTTCAAAAATTAGGGGGGTCTTACTCTTGGTCTTTCGTCGGCAAAATGACGATCGCGACGGGATTGATTGTCAGTTCTTTTTACAGTGCCGTTGCCGGCTGGATCTTGGGATACCTGGTTGAAGGGTTGAAGGGAAGCATTTCGAGTTTTCAAGAGCCCTCCGATGCCATTTTGCATTATACTTCTCTGATTGAAAATCCCCTTTGGGGGGTGGGATTCCATTTGCTCTTTTTGTTGATTTGCGTAGCGGTTCTTTATTTGGGAGTGCGAAAGGGAATCGAGCGCGGCAACAAAATCATGATGCCCTGTTTACTTTTTGTCCTTGTTTTGTTGGTTATCAAGGGGTTATCCTTGCCTAATTCTATTCGGGGAATCCGTTACCTTCTAAGTCCCGATTGGAGTCAACTCACCCCTGCGGCGATCATGATGGCTTTGGGCCAGTCCTTTTTTACGTTAAGTTTGGGACAGGGGACAATGGTCACTTACGGCAGTTATTTGAATAAACGGGATAATTTAATTAAAAACTGTTTGCCTGTCATTGCGATGGATACATTGGTCTCCCTGCTTTCAGCGATTGCTGTGTTTGCGATTGTCTTTTCCGGCGGCATGGAACCAAACTCAGGGCCCGGTTTGCTTTTCCACACTCTTCCCGTGATTTTCAGCCAAATTTCCGGAGGATATTTCGTTGCCGTTGCGTTTTTTTTGCTTGTTTTTCTAGCGGCAATCACATCGCAAATTTCCGCAATGGAACCGGCCATTGCCTATCTCATCGATGAGCGCGGATGGCAGCGTCGGCCTGCGGTTATTGCTTGCGGCGCGGGTGTTTTTCTTCTTGGAATTCCTAGCGCTTTATCCTATAGCTTGCTTAAACAGTACACCCTTTTTGGAGCGAGTTATTTTGATTCCATTAGTTTTTTCGCAAGCAGTATACTTATTCCATTGGGAGGATTTTTTGCCGTCATTTTAGTGGGCTGGGTTTGGGGGATTTCCAATGCGTTGCAGCAGCTCAAACAGGGCGCTGCGGAATTTTTCAAGAGAAATCCTTGGTTAAGGGGATATTTTTGGTTTTGTTTTAAATATAGCGCTCCTATCCTTATGATCATTGTATTTCTAAATGCATTAGGTATTTTTGACTAAAAACAGACCAATGGCAAAGTCCTTTATTGAATCCACTCTTTGTCAAGAAGATCCCTCTTTTGAGGTGCCGTTACGACCTCAGACCCTTCAAGATTTTTTTGGTCAGAATCACATTCGAGAACGCCTTGATGTGCTCATAGGGGCAGCTAAACAGCGCGGCGAGGCTCTAAGCCACTGTTTGTTCACGGGTCCTCCCGGTTTAGGAAAAACGACGCTTGCAAATATTTTAGCTAAGGTAATGGAAACCAATTTGATCGTCAGTTCCGGTCCCATGATCGAAAAACCGGGGGATCTTGCCGGACTCTTGACCAATTTAAAAGAGGGAGATGTGTTGTTCATTGACGAGATCCATCGATTGAACAGGGTAGTAGAGGAATATCTCTATCCTGCAATGGAAGATTTGTTTCTCGATCTCATGATCGACAGCGGGCCAAATGCACGCAGCGTCCAAGTGAAACTGAATCCCTTTACTATGGTCGGAGCAACCACCCGGGCAGGGCTGTTAACCGCCCCGCTGCGTTCGCGTTTCCCTTTTACCTGTCGTCTCGACTTCTATCCTGTCGAGGTTCTCACAAAGATTCTTCAGCGTACAAGTGTGATTCTTAACATTCGCCTCGACGGTCAAAGTGCTGTGGAAATTGCAAAGAGAGCCAGAGGCACTCCCCGCATTGCCAATCATTTACTCCGTTGGGTTCGGGATTATGCGCAGCAGCGTGCAGGGAATCAAATTAACCGAGACATTGTTGTGAAGGCTTTGGAAATGATGGACATCGATGAGCTTGGTTTAGATGAAATGGACAAAAAGATTCTCCAAATGATGATTGAACAGTTTGATGGCGGTCCTGTAGGGCTCACAACGATCGCTCTTGCCGTCGGCGAAGAAGGCCATACGATTGAAGAGGTTCATGAACCTTATTTGATCATGAAAGGGTTAATGAAGCGTACACCGCGTGGACGAGAGGTAACGCCCTTTGGTTATCAGCATCTAAAACAAAGTTGACACCGCGAAGCATCCTCGACTTTGCAAAACCGGCATCTTCGTCCAAAAATTTTGCAAAGCCGAGGTATCCCGTTATTGCCGATTAAGAATAAAAAGTATAAGATCACTTTCATCTTTTGATCCAAAACCCGGGTTAAAAAGGGCCTTGTTCACCTTTTCTGCCGGAATTTCCGCCAAGCGAGAACGTTCGGGTATCGGGTTTTGCGCGAAGGGAATAGCCGCTAGGGGATTGCCGACGGGGAAAGCCGGATAGATGGACTCTCGCAGCCGGCCGAAAACTGCCCGAAAAGCTGAAAAAGGCCAAAAAAAGGAGAAGATAATGATTGTTATGAGAGTGTTGATGCTTTTACTCGTGTTAGCCCCCTTGTCTACGCCGCCTTTAGAGGGAGGATTTTGGGAAAAATTGAAGGAGATGATTTGGAATAAAAGTGTTAACCCCCCTCCCACGATTGAAGTGTTAATTGTCAACGATCAACCGAGTGCTATGCTCGATGTCACAGGGAAATATCGAATCTTTGACCCTCATGCTCAGCAGTCGATTAGCAAACGCTTCTTAGGGAAAAGGAAGTCTATCCAATCTTTGTCAAGCGGCTTGAAGTGGGGGGAAGAATTTCCGGGTGTATATCAAATCCATATCGTACCCGAAGATCCATCGCAAGTCACGTTCATTGATGGGGTGGAGTATAAAGGGTCCTTTTTCATTTATGATATTGGGGGAACGATTAGTATTGTCAATCAAGTCAATATTGAGGATTACTTGAAATCGACTCTGCCTAAGGAATTCCCAATTCCTATGCCTGAAGAGACGCTTGCCGCTATCGCCATCGCCGCAAGGACCAATGCTTTTTACTATTCTCAACACCCAAGCAACCGTTTTTGGGCTGTTGATGCAAAGAATGTTGGGTATCAAGGGGTAGAATTGACAAGCCCGATGAACGATATGGAGCGGGCGATTCAGATGACACGCTACATGGTATTGAGCCAAACAGGGGCTTATGAAGGCGTTGTGACCCCTTTTGCTTCTCGCTGGGGATCGGTGATCGGCAGTCATTCTGCTCAACAGATAGAGTCTCATATTTCTTTGCATGAAGCAGAACAGATGGGGAAAAACAACAAACATGCTGCGCAAATCCTTTCCCACGCCTTTCCCGATTCACATATTGAGATGATCTATTAGAGTGCCCGCATGAATGAAATACAATCTTGCTGATTATCATTATCATTTGCCTGAGGAGCTGATTGCTCAGCATCCTTTGACTCCTCGCGATCGGTCGCGTCTTCTTGTCGTGGATCGTAAAACCGGCAATTTTAGCGAAATGAAATTTTTTGAGTTAGCCGAATGGATGAAAGAGGGTGATCGCCTCGTTTTTAACGACACAAAAGTCATTCCCGCTCGCCTCATCGGAAAAAGGGCAACAGGGGGAAAAGTTGAGATTTGTCTAGTGGAACCGGAAAACGAGAAAGAGGGAAGATGGATTGTTCTTGCAAAACCCGCTCGCAAGCTTCCACCGGAAACAGAGATGATTTTCTCTCCGCAGCTTTCTTGCCGCGTAGACAAGGTGTTAAGCGAGGGGATGCGCCTTGTCACATTTTTCTATTGCGGCGATTTCTATCAAATTCTGGCGCAACATGGAAAGATCCCTCTTCCGAGCTATATCAGAAGGGAGGAGGAAAATGTATGCGATGCAGAAAGCTATCAAACAGTCTTTGCCGCTCATTCGGGGGCTGTGGCCGCACCGACTGCCGGCTTGCATTTTACGGAAAATCTTCTCCGCACTCTTTCCCGAATCGGTGTTGAGCAGATAGCGATCACTTTGCATGTTGGCCCGGGCACATTTCGGCCGGTGAGGACCTCTGACATTCGCCGCCATCTCATGCATTCCGAACGCTATCGCATTCTACCTGAAGCGGCAAAACGTTTAAATACACACGAAAACAATCGGAGGGAAATCTGCGTTGGGACCACCTGCTGCCGAGCTCTTGAGTCTGCTGCAGATCACCAAGGAGTCATTGCTTCAGGTTACCGTTCAACCGACATTTTTATGTATCCCGGCTACAAGTTCAATTATGTTCAATCGTTATTGACAAATTTTCATTTGCCCTGCTCGACTCTACTTATGTTGGTTTCCGCTTTTGCCGGTTATGATTTGATCATGGAAGCGTATACAAAAGCTGTTAAGGATCGTTACCGGTTTTATTCCTATGGCGATGCGATGCTGATTCTCTAAACTCGGGATACAGGGCGAATGACATTAACCCACATTCCGCATGTTGCGGGAGGTGATTTCAATAGATTTTTGATTCTAAGTGGGTTACAAAATCGAAGCTTGGTCTGTAGTCACCAATCGAGATTTTGTAATCCACTTAGAATTAAAAAG
>JBAUVX010000114.1:0-18125 GCA_049583465.1 Waddliaceae bacterium
CCCGGTCATAAATGACCGGGTTTTTCGGCGCAATAGGATAAAGCAAGACAAGATAGGGTATTTATGTTAAGATTTGATTAATTTCAGCGAATAGCGGTTCGGCTCTTGCCATTTGGGTCTTAGGGCGTGTCGCAACAGCTCTTGTTAATCTCCGATACGCAGGGCGATTTTACCTCGTGTATGTCCCTCCCGGCTTTTTTGCCACGCTTTAGCAAATGCAGAAATCGGCATTTCTTCGATATGAGGAACGGCGACATCGCCTCGATCAATGAGACGGGCGATGTGCTTCAATTGATCTCCACTGGGTTCCACCAACACAAATGTTCCAACAATGCCGGCTTCTTTGCACTTCTCTTGGTCAATCTTATTGACAATACTCACCAGCCTTCCCCCTTTTTTCACGACAGCATAGCTCTGCTTCAACGTGTCCTCTCCAACACAGTCAATCACAACATCGACGCCTTCCGGTTCCCGGGATTTTATCTGCTCAACAAAATCTTCCGCATCGTAGTCGATGGCAACATCTGCACCAAGTGTTTTCACATAGTCGTGGTTGGCCTTTCGTGCTGTTGTATAGATTGTTGCTTTAGCATGATGGGCAAATCCAATCGCTAAACTTCCTACTCCCCCTGCTCCCCCATGGATGAGAACGGATTCTCCTTTCCGGAGTTTTGCTGCATCAAATAACGCTTGCCGGGCAGTAAGAGCGGCAAGAGGAATGGCTGCCGCCTTGGCAAACGAACATGCTGCGGGCTTAAGAGCGACGAGATTTTCCGGCAGGCAAATATATTCTGCATAGGTCCCCCAATGGACAACAGGCGTTCTGCAATAGGCATACACTTCATCCCCGATTTTAAATTTTGCCGCATCATCTCCCATTGCGGTAATCGTTCCGGAAGCATCCCATCCCGGAATGATCGGAAATTCATGTTCGAGCATATGTTTTAGCCATCCTTCCCGAATTTTCCAGTCGACAGGGTTAACAGCTGTATAAGCGATGTGCATCTGCACCTCGTTGGCTGTGGGCTGAGGGGCGGGGATTTCCCTCCATTGGGCCACTTCTATTCCGCCAAAACGGTCAAACATCACTGCCTTCATGGGGCGATCCTTTATTTTGCAAAGTCCGGTTGTAAAAATTTTCTTTTAGGCAAAATGTATATGAGATATAGGTAAAGTTTCAAGAAAATTCATGATCGTTTCTTGAACTTGTTGTGGGCACAGAATCATCATTATGAAGCGTTTATTCCTTTTCCTAAATATCTTGGCTTCCATCTGCACATGCGGGGCATTTGCAGAGAACAATGATAAAGAGGAAGCTGTGGTAGATGCCCTGCGTGTCGTTGTGATCGGAAGCGGAGGGAAGGAAGGGGAGGAAAGAAGCCTCTATGAAGAGGCTTTAAAAAAGATGTTTGTCCGCATCAAAGAGATCAACCCCGATGCAGTATTTTATACCGGAAGTCTGATTTTCGGACTTGAATCAAAGGCAAGCCCTGAAAATTTAAACATTTTCCGCCAAAGACTGCATAGCTTTTCACAACTAACGGAAAGATATCTGGGAGATGAGATTCCCGTTTATCCTGTGATGGGAAATCATCATCTTGTTAGCCCTGAAGCTGTACAACTGTTTCGCGAACACTTTCACATCCACAATAGGGCTCCCTTGGAGCCCTATCAACTTGACTATCCTGTTTTTCTTGACCAGGTGCAATTCATTGTCTTAGCGACGGGAATTCACGAAAGGCAGTATCGGGGATATCGACGTTATGTCCAAACCATGCCTCTCCTCGATTGGCTGGAAAAAGAGCTGCGTACGGGATCCGAATGGATTCGCTACCGCATTGTCGTGGGCCATGAACCTGCATTTTCCCCCTTTCATCCTGCAGCCGATCGAAAGGGGATGGGAAGAGACCCTTTAAGGCGGGATCTGTTTTGGACAATTCTTCAAGAGAATCATGTGTTAGCCTATTTTTGTTCTAATGGTGTCATGTTCGATCGTTCCAATCGTCACGGGGTTTGGCAGATTATAACAGGAGGTGCCGGAATTCCGGAAAGCATTCAAAAAGAAGACTTTTTTTTTCAACACTATATTCTGTTGACAATTCCAAAAAATCAAGAGGAATCCCCCTTGGTACAAGTGTACGATTTAACAGGAAAAAAATGGGACGAGTTTTCATTAGCCCCATCTGATCGTCCTGTCCATCAACTGAGAATCTCGGGGGCAGTATGGAAAAAATAGGAAAAAAGTCATGCAACCTGTCCATCCATGGCTTTGTAAACACCCTCTAAGAAAGCTAAAGGAACTATTGCTGTTTACATATATTGCGATATTGGGTTATCATTATTTCAAAAAAATTCCTAGATAAACAAATAAAGTAAAAATGATCGAAAAAACCCATTCTTTTTATACAGAACCCTATGAATCATTGTTAGTTCATCAGCTCCGTGATCCGAAACAGAGCTTTCGTTTAGAAGAGACTCTTGTGAAGGTAGAAAGAACGCTTAGCCGATGGGCTGCCCAACCTGTCCTAGGAATTGTCCCCGGTGGGATGAAAGTTGGGCTTGGACTGGCGCAGACAGTCACTGCGATCGCTTTCACAGTGCTCACATTATTGCCCGCGTTGTGTGATAATCAGTGTTGCAGTTTTCTTTGCAAACGCTCGTTTTCACATATTCCCCATGGCTTGGGGAATATCTTAGCGGGAATATTGGAAGCTATTCCATGGTTTGGCCGGTCTATTTATGATCGACGCAAAGAAAATTTGAATCAAAATACGAGCGATCAAACAGAGCTGTTTCATACGGGCTATGAAGATCAATATAGGGCTTATCTTGCCCTTGCCCTGCGTGATGGGTACTTTGACGACCCCAAAGAACAGGACAAGAAAAAAAAGATTTTAGATGTAATGATGGATGCGGAGGATCGACGGGCTCAACAGCACTACCTTGATCTCATCTCCGAATCTGAGCACTGTTCTTGCTGGCATGCGTAATTGCCCCGAATCTATCTGTCTGATAGAGCGTTGATTTCCTGAGGTTTACGGATTCAGATGCGTAGCCAATATTGAAACCCGGGTTATGCGAGAGGTTTTCCGCATAACCCGGGTTTGAATTCATTCGTTTTTTCTTTTGACTTATACACCATTAAATTCCTATTGTTCGATCGATGGGGTACCCCAAAAAACTTGACTTTGCAAAATTTTTTGGACGAAGATGCCGGGAGAGGCAAAGTCCCATTCCCTTTCTTACGTCGAATACGTTCATTCAGCGGGGTGAAGTCGGTAAGTCCAAAATTTTGCAAAGTCGAGAGAGAGAGAAGGTGAGCCATGGATGCTTTTGATGGAGCGAGTCCCTTACTTTCAGCTGCAAGGGCTTTACAGGGAACTGAAGAGGCTGATATCATCTTGCAGATCAATTTTGTTTCCAATGCGTTGGTCCAGGGGCATCGAGACCGTCGTGTCGATGTCGAAGACCGAGGGTTTCCAAAAGAGGCAAGAAATGTCCTTGAAAATATCAAGATTCAGATCGAACATGTGTTGATTCCTTCTCTTAATTTTGAAAAAAGCGATCAAGCCTTTCACAAAATTTCTCAGGCCTTAATGGTCATCGAGAGTTTTACCGATCGTGTCATTCAACATTTTCAGGTTTCAAATATGAAAGTCTCTCAAGAAGTTAAAGAGCTCTTAACACGAGCAAAATTTGAAGTGGATTCAACATTGCTGTTAAAACAATTGCATGTAGATATCCAAACACTACGAAATGAATATCTTGACAATCCCCAAACCTCGGTTTCCCATTTCCAAGAAAGATTGCAAAAAATTTCCGATGCGATCAGATCTGTTAAAATCCGGCTTCTCACGGAAAAAGAAATTTCCCCCGACGAGCCTTCGTCCATCCTCAATCACATCAATATTTTAAAAAAGGAATTGCAAGAAGCTTTTGCTCTCTCTAATCTGCCGGAGCATCCAAAGATCGTCGGAGAGATGGCGTTGAATTTACTTCGAGTCGCCTCGGATATGGTCCAACAGGCTAAAGACCAGTTTGTGATTCAACAGGCACTGGAAATGGCTGCAAACGCAAATAAAGATCTTGAAAGAAGCAGCGAAGCATTTAAGCTCTCGGCGGTTAAATTTAATCGCATCATACGAGCAAAAATTGCAAGCTTTGTCAACAGACAGATCGTTGCTTTAGAAAAAGAAGTCAAAAAGCCTGTGATTTGTCTTCCCACTGATTTCGAAAAAAATGAGTATATTTTAAGAACAATGCAAAGGCAAAAAGAACGAATGATTACCTATTTTATAATGGCAAAAGAATGGAGTGGTCATCGTCAGGAAGATTTCTTGGAAAGGCTGGCTCTTCTGTTTGAAACAATCACGGATCGTGCGAAAAAGATGCATCAGCTGCTGCTTGAGGTTGTCGATTCCACAGAAAATGACAACGAAAAGGAACGTTTTTCTAGACAAGCAGTCAAATGTCAGCGTCTAGCAAAACTAGGAAGCGAAACAATCAAACCCGATGAGATCTTTACTCCCAGCCGTTCCTATACACATTCAAACTCAAGAATTGGATTTGGGCAATGCGAAATCTCCCCCGATTGAACGATCGTAATAATATGGAACCTCTTGCGATTGTCCAAGCCCGGGGATTGAAATACTAAAATGAATGATTTATGACTGAGTTTGGCATGGTTCAATTCAAGGTAGAAGCGCTTTGGGACTTGATTCCTTGGCAATGGAGCATTCGGCGATTCCCTCCTCGCAAATCGAGAAAACCGAGTCCTCTGAAGCGCTGCCTCATCTGCTGCCTTGCATTGAACCATCCCCTGAGTTTTGTGAACCTCAATCGCTTGAGCCGGAGGTAGACATGGAGGCATTGCACACCATCGGCGAAGTAGTGCAGTACATGGAAGAACACCGTTCGAATCCAACGGCGTTTAACTTTTTAGATGAGGGGTGCTGGAAACATCTGTCCACAGAGGTTTTTCTCTTTGACCTTAAGCGCATCACCTATGGATTGATTAGCCTCGGCATGAAAAGAGGAGACAAAGTGGGGATTTTTGCCCCTTCATCCCCCCAATGGAATCTTGCCGATTTTGCCATCATTTTGGCCGGAGGAATCACCGTTCCCTTATTTCCTCGTATTTCGGATGAAAATTTGATTTATGAGGTGGCGCAGGCCAACATTCGCTTTACTTTTGTGCAAGGAAAAGATCAATGGACCATGTATGACCGCCACCGCAGTTTATTTGAAAAAGTGATTGCCCTCGATGATCCGGGGGATGTTGAAGGGGCTTTGACATTTCATGAGATCGTCACAACGGGAGAAAGTTTGTGGGAAAAGAAACCCCGGCTGTGGGAAGAGCTAATTCTACGGCTGCATACCGACGATGTGTGCACCATCATTTATACCTCGGGAAGCACGGGAATGCCGAAAGGAGTAGAGCTGACCCATCAGAATCTTGTCCATTTGATCACAGCCGATGCCTTTGATTGGGGAAAAGATGAGGATGTGTATTTGAGCTTGCTCCCTTTGGCGCATGTATTCGCAAGACAAATTAATCTCATTTTAATCTGCCGGGGGGTCAGCATCTATTATTTAAACGATCCCGGCTTATTTACAGTTGCCTGCCGGGAGTTAAGGCCCACTTTGATGATCGTGGTTCCACGATTGCTCGAAAAAATCTATGCAGCTTTTGAAGCAAAAATAGACAAAGAAAGCAATCCCTGGAAAAGAAAGTTAGGACGATGGGCTTTTCATTTAGCCGCCGAAGAGCATCACTCGTTTCTAAAAAAATGGCTATTGCGCCCCCTTGCCGATTTCTTTGTTTTCTCGACGTTTCGAGAGCCCTTTGGAGAAAAATGGAGGGTCATTCTTTGTGGAGGAGCGGCCTTGGATGTTCGCGTTTACCGATTTTTTCTTCGCTGCGGCTTTCCCGTCTATGAGGGATGGGGGCTAACAGAAGGGTCAACGATATGCACCAATACGCTCGGAGCCCTTAAAGTGGGAACTGTTGGGCGCACTTTACCGGGGATTAAAATTAAATTGAGCCAAGAAGGGGAGATATTGGTCGCCGGTCCGACAGTCATGAAGGGCTATTACCGCAATCCCGAGGCAACAATGGAGGCGAAAGATGAAGAGGGATGGCTGCATACGGGAGACAAAGGAGAGATAGACCAAGAGGGTTACCTTTCCATTACAGGCCGGGTTAAAGAGCAGTTTAAGCTGTCGAGCGGAGAATATTTGTCGCCCGGCCGCATTGAACATATGCTCTGCCGGCATCCTTTAATCGATCTGGCTTTGGTGGTAGGAGAGGGGAGAAAACATCCTATTGCACTCTTATTTCCCGATGGGAGTTACATTAAAGAATTAAAAAAATTCCAAAACAGCCACCCCTTGTCGACCGAAGAGTTCTTGCAGACACCTTGGATTAAAAAAGAAATGGAACAATTTTTGGAAACGATTAATGCAAGAATGAATCAATGGGAGCAAATTGTGCACTACCGCTTCATCGCTGACACCCCCACTGTTGAAGAAGGGGCATTGACACCAACTCTAAGACTCAAAAGGGAATACATTTTAGAGAAATACCGGGGCTTTATCAACGATATCTATGGAAAGGAGGCAACATGAAAGAGAGGATCGCTGTGATCGATGGGGTCAGAACCCCTTTTTGTAAAGCGGGGGGGGTGTTCCTTAACTGGGAAGCCGATGATCTTGGAGCATTTGTCGTCAGGGAGCTTCTTGACCGCTTAGATGATTTCAAAGGGCAGATTGATGAACTCATTTTTGGCAATGTCTTGCAGCCTCCCCACGCAGCGAACATTGCAAGAGTCCTTGCCGTCAAAGGGGGGGTACCCGTCGACGTTCCTGCTTTTACTATCAATCGCAACTGTGCTTCGGGATTGGAAGCCATCGCTACGGGTGCGGATAAAATCCGTGTTGGAGGGGATGCCGACGTGATTCTTGCAGGGGGAACAGAATCGATGAGCAACTACCCCGTGCTTTTCCGCAAACCCATGAAAGAGTTTTTTCTTCGATTCCCTAAGGCAAAAACATGGAAAGAGAAACTGTTCCTTTTCTCATCGTTAAAATTGCTCGATTTGAAACCTGAAATTCCCGGTATTGCCGATCCTCTATGTGGAATGACGATGGGACAGTTGGGTGAAGTTCTCGCTAGAGAGTTCCACGTCACAAGGGATGAGCAAGATGCCTATGCTCTGATGAGTCAGCAAAGGTCGGTGCGAGCAAGAAACGAGGGGAAATTTGCCGATGAAATCATACCGATTCCCTCCCCTCCTTCTTATGCTATGCAGCAAGAGGACAATGGGATTCGTGAAGAGACCTCTCTTGATGCTCTTGCTAAACTTCCACCCGTGTTTGAAAAGGAAACGGGAAGTGTCACGGCCGGAAATTCCAGTCAAGTTACCGATGGAGCTGCTGCTGTGTTATTGATGAGGGAATCAAAAGCAAAGGAGCTTGGGCTATCTCCTCTAGGGTATTTTTTAGACTACAGCTGCGCTGCCCTCGACCCCCGCCGCATGGGGCTAGGACCGGTCTTTGCAACGTCTAAACTCCTCGATAAAATGGGAATGACCCTCGACGATATTTCTCTCATCGAGATTAATGAAGCTTTCGCAGCTCAAGTGATCGCCGCAAAAAATGCGTTTTCTTCCGACGCATTTGCCCGACGCGAGCTGAATCGAGATCGGGCTGTTGGCGAGTTGGATTGGGATCGATTGAATGTCAATGGCGGAGCCATTTCTTTAGGACATCCACTCGGAGCGTCCGGAACGCGTTTGATTCTGACTCTTTTAAAAGAGTTAAAACGTCGGCAGCTTTCACTCGGGTTGGCCGCTCTTTGTATTGGAGGAGGGCAAGGAGAAGCAGCCATTGTCGAGGTGGCGTCATGAGAACAGCCTTTTCCTTTAGCCTTGCCCCCAATGGTGTTGGCCGGTTAGTCTTCGATCTCCCTAATGAAAAGGTCAACAAGCTTTCCCTTTCTGTCTTAGACGAACTAGAGGCGACCCTTCATTCTTTGGCAAATACCCCCCATCTCAGCATCTTGTGCATCGCCACCGGTAAAGAGGGGGTGTTCATCGCCGGTGCAGACCTCAAAAGTTTTCAGCCGCTATTGCACAATGTTGATCTGACTCAAGAGATGCTAAATAAAGGGCATCGGGTTTTCCGTCAGCTGCAACATCTTCCCTTTCCTACCATTGCCGTCATTCATGGAGCTTGCTTAGGCGGTGGGTTGGAGCTTGCCTTGGCTTGCACTTACCGAATCGTTTCCGACCATCCAAAGACGATCCTCGGCCTCCCCGAAACCACTCTTGGAATTTTCCCGGGGTGGGGAGGAACACAAAGGCTTCCAAAACTTGTCGGCCTCAAAGAAGGATTGTCGATGATTCTTTCCGGTAAACCTGTGAATGCAAAAAAAGCATGGAGGATCCAGCTAGCCGATGCGATCATTCCCTGGGAATTTATAGAAGAAAAAACCGAGGCCTTCGCTCAACAATGCTTAACGGAAAAAGGAAAACAGAACATCCGGGATCGGCGGAAACAAAAGAGACTCTCCTCTTGGCTGCTCGAAAACAACCTCGTCGGACGCTCTTTTTTTTTCCCCCAAGCGGAAAAGGATCTCCTCAAAAGAACGCAAGGACGTTATCCCGCCCCTCTAGCGGCTCTGAAATTGGTGAAAGAAACGTATGAGATGCCTTTGGAACAGGGATTGCAAAAAGAGGTCGAACACTTCATTCAATCCCTATCGTCAAGCGATTTTCGCTATGCGCATGCGTTGATTCAGCTATTTTTTACTCGGGAAGCGATCAAAAAAGATCCCGGAGTTGTCAACCCTCCGGACAAAAAACGTTCGATCGCCTCCGTTGGCGTGGTGGGCGCGGGAGTCATGGGAAGTGAAATTGCCTGGCTCATGAGTTACCGCGACTTGCCCGTGAGGATGAAAGATGTGAGCTGGGAGATTGTGGGCCGAGGATATGCGACAGCGTGGAGAATTTATCAGACATTAATGCGGTTAAAAAAATTGAAGCCTGACGAAGCCAATCGGAAATTTCATCGTCTTGCGGGAGGGATCGACTACAGGGGCTTTCGTCGTTTGGATCTCGTCATCGAAGCAGTGGTGGAAAGTGTTGAAAGAAAGAAAACGATTCTTCAACAGCTTGAAAAAGAAGTGGGTGCCGACACGATTATCGCGACAAATACTTCCTCTTTACAAATTCATCAGCTGGCTCAAGGGATGCAGCATCCCGAGCGCCTGATTGGGATGCACTTTTTTAACCCCCCCAGCCGTATGCCTTTGGTTGAAATTGTTCCGGGAGAAAACACCTTGCCGGAGGTAGTTGCCGCGGTTGCGGCTTTTTGCAAAAACATCAAGAAGACGCCTATGGTAGTTGCTGATTGTTCGGGGTTTCTTGTGAATCGAGTATTTGCTTCCGGTTTTATCGAAGTTCCTCTGATGCTTGAAGAGGGGGTAGAGATGAAGAAACTAGAAAAGATGATGCTCAACTTCGGCATGCCGATGGGGCCTTTGGAGTTGGCCGATCACATTGGCAATGACGTCAACCTAAACGTGCTAAAAACACTGGAAAGGAGTTATGGAAAGCGCATGCAAGTGCCGTCGATTCTTGAAGCGATTAACGAAAAAGGGTGGTTGGGTAAGAAAGTGAAGAAAGGCTTTTACCTCTATGAGGACGGAAAAAAAGAACCGAATCCGGAGATTCGAACGCTGTTAGGAGATCTAGGAACCGTTATGCCTTCTTTTACAGAAGAGGAATTAATGGATCGAGTACTCGTAAAGATGATCAATGAAGCGGCAAAGTGTTTGGAAGAAGGGGTCGTTGGGCATGCTGCTTATTTGGATCTTGCCCTGGTTTTAGGAACGGGATTCCCCCCCTATTTAGGGGGGATACTTCGTTACGCAGATCAGTGGGGCATTCATCAAATCTTAGAAAAACTGAAAAACTTCTGCCAAAAGTATGGAGAAAGATTTTCTCCGGCAGATTTGTTGATCCGGATGGATAAAGCCAACGAGGTCTTCTATCCCTGATGATCTCTCAGCTGCTGCCTGTTTTCTTCAGGACAAAGATAATAAAAGGATGATGGTAGCGATACTCCTCGCCTAGCTTCTCGTGTTCATCGCGCCCTTGGTTGTATAGCAATCGTTCCTGTTCGTTTTGAAAGCGGGGGCGATCAATACGTTGAATGGTAAAACCCGCTTCAAGGAGTGCTTTTTGATATTCTTTTTCGGGATGATAGCGATGATGCACGACGTGCCCCGGAACTTTTCGCCAGACCAGCTCTCCTTCTTCAAGCTCCGATTCATCCGTCACAAGGGAGAGTCCTTTATTTCGACAGACAAACGTTGCACGATTCACTTCGGCAAGTGTGCCTAGATGATTTTTTATCACTGTGATGTCTTCACCGGTGCCTATTTTCTCAAGGATTTCTTTGATATGCGCGAACATCTTTTTCTGATCGGATCCGTTTGTAAACACCACACCGTAGGATGTCGGGGCTGCTAAAATGGCCAAACTGTCATGTTTCAAGACACGAGCCATCTCCTTGCAGTGGGGCCCTAACCCGGTCATTCTAATCTGATCGTTGATCGTATAAATTTCTGTGGTAACGGGGAGATAACTGCCGACGTTGATACTGAGAACAAGGTTAAAGAATTGGTCGGGGTAATTGATTTCCGATACGTCTCCAATTTCTAATTCCACATAATTTTGCACTTCAGCCTCTTTGACAGCTTCCGCTGCGTTTTCAATGATTCTCGGCTCAATATCAATCGCATGGACGTAGGCGCCATTTTGCGCTGCATAAATTCCATAGGGATTTTTAGAACAACCGGCATCTAAGATCCGCTGTCCTTTGAGGTTTTTGAGATGGGGGAAGATATAGGGATCTAAAAACAGAGCGCCATCGGGCCCGTATCTTAAAGAGTTTTTTTTATCTTTTCTTTCGACTGAAGGCAAGGGAGAGTGAAATATAATCAGGAAAATTAGCAACGTTGAAAAAAGGGTTTTCATTATTTTTTATCTCCGAAAAAACAAGGGTGCTTTATTTTATACTAATTTTGATAAATGAAAAAGAACTTTTTTGGCAGGGTTATGGCAAGATTACCCGAATCATGGAATAATCATCTTCAAAACTTTCTTTAATTCCTATCTCTTTGGTGTAATTGAGCAAATATTTAATCGCATCGTCCTCTTCTAGAGCTGCTTTCTTGACCACTTCAATAAACTCGTCAATATCCATGAATTCATCGATTTTCTTTTCAATTTCGTACACTCCGTCGCTAAAAATAAACAGTTGATTGTAAGCTTTAATTTTGCACACCTGATTCATATAAGGGATATCGGGATTGAGGCCGATGACCGGCCCCTGAGAAGAAAGTTCTTCCAATTTACTCGTTTCTTCGGAATTTCCTGTAATTAAAATTGCAGGAGGATGGCCTCCATTAGAGAAGACAAGTTCCCGGTGAGATCGAGAAAAAACGCCGTACCAGAGGGTAAAAAAGGAATAATTTTGCTCCCTCATCAAAAAAACGCGGCTGAGCTCCTGAAGAACCTCCTTAGGATTCAAAAAGTTCACGTTGACAAGTTGTTGAAAACGCAAAATCGTGAGAATCGAAACGGATAGTAAGGCAGCTCCGACCCCGTGGCCGCAAACATCAAGGAGGTAGACGGCTAGGTGATCGTTGTCTATCCAATGATATCCAAAAGCATCTCCACCGAGGCTCTCGCTAGGAATAAATTCCCAAGAGATTCGAAAAGGTCTTACCGTCGGGTTGGGGAGCATGGAATAGACAAAGTCAGCAGCTTCTTGCAGCTCTTTTTTTAAGAGATCTTTGCTGTCTTCAAGTCTAGAATACGCTTGATTTCTTTCCAGCAACCGAACATAGGCAGCGGAATGATAACGGATTCTTGCGATGAGTTCGACCTTTTCGGGTAGTTTTATCAGATAATCATTAGCACCCTGGGCAAAAGCGAGGGCCTTCGTCTCCGGATCTTCCCGGCCGGACAAAATAAGAATTGGGACATCGCGCGTGATTGGATTGACACGAAAATAGCGCAAAAGCGTTAAGCCGTCGATATCCGGCATGATTAAGTCCAGGAGGATAACAGTAGGGAAAATCGCATTGGCTGTGTCTATGGCTTCGGAAGGATCGGAACAGAAAAAAAAAGAAATCCCCTTAGCATCTTTCAACATTCTGTTTAAAGCCTTGCCGATAATCTTTTGATCGTCAACGAGCAAAACCTTTGAAGAAAAAGAGCGCAAGGGTTTAATCGACCCGAGAGAAAGTGCAGAAGGTTTCCATTTAGGGTGCATAAATCAATCGTCCTTGTTTTCATTAACGTGAGTTCGACGTAAGGAATGAAGCGGATCTTCCGGGCGATGACGAGCAAGCAGTTGATCAACCGATGCAATGAACATATCCACATCAAGGACAAGCACCGGATGGCCATCTTCCGTTAGTGCTCCCGCCTTGACATCGGGAATCTTTCCTAATCGCTTTTCTAAATCCTGAAGAACCAACTCCTTTTCTCCCAGTAATTTGTCGACAAGGACACCATATTGACCTTTTTCCGTACGTAAAAGAATGAGTGGTAATACCTCTAGAGGTTCTTTAGCAGGAGGACACTCCAACACTTGAAACGCCGGAATGATCCCAATATTTTCCCCTTCGAAATGGACATATCGGCGGTTTTCAGTCACATGCACCTCTTCTTTTGGAACAAGCAGAGTGTGCTCCACTTTTCCTAAGGGGAAGCCGTAAATATCTCCGCTGATCTCGACAAGAATCACTCGGCTCACTGACAGAGTCAACGGCACTTCCAATTCTATTGTCGTACCCTCTCCCTTTTTTGAAGAAATCAAGGCTTTGCCATTCATATCGCTAAGTTCTTTAAACAAAATATCAAGGCCTACCCCTCTTCCCGATATCTTGGACACCTCAGCGGATGTGGAAAATCCTGATAAGAAAAGAAAATCAAAGATCTCTTCATCGGGCATTCTGGACAGTTCTTCAGGATTTGCTAATTGCTTTTCGAGAATCTTTTGGGAGATGTTTTCTTTGTCTATCCCTCTTCCGTCATCGGAAATTTTAATGATCACGCTTTCTGCTCGGGTGTTTAGCTCAATCGTAATCGTCCCTATTTCAGGTTTCCCCGCTGCAACGCGATGTTGAGGAAATTCGATCCCATGATCGACGGCATTGGCCAACAGATGGGCAAAAGCAACCCTTAACTTTTCGAGAACCTCGCGGTCCATCAATGTTTCCTTTCCGATGACCTTTAGCTTGACTTTTTTATCAAGCTTCCTTCTTGCGTTCCTGACAAGATGAGATAAGTTAGGGATTTCCTCGGAGAAAGGACACATGCGGCTCTCGACAACTTCTTGGTACAAATGATCAGATAAAATGAGTTGTTTATGGAGGAATTGTCTAAATTCAACGAGTTGTTTCGAAATCATGTCTGAACACTGACTTGCCCTCTCCTGCAGTTCTGAAAAATAAAAGTCTGCTTTTCGAGTGAAACTTTCCTTCGGCACGGAATTCTCAAATTGCCTGAAGGCGGAGATCAAGGCGGTATATTGCTTCCAAAGATAAAAAAGGGACTGTTCAAATGGTTTTAACCAATGTGATTGAACGACAGTCTCACCTGCCAAACCCAATAGACGATTCATCACTTTGGAAGAAATTTTAAGAAATTTTCTCTCTTCTAAAAATGTCAGTTCTTGCTTTTCTCCCTCTTTGATCTTCATTTCCTCCATAGGCTGAACTTCGTGTGGCCTCTCTTTCGGTTGTTTTTTTCCTAAAAAATCGGGAGGAAGCTTGATTTCTTCTTTTATTTCCGGAGCTTTGAGGGGCTCTTTTTTCACAATGGTATCCAGCGCTTGTCTGAAGGCCTCGAGCGTTCCCTTTTCTTTCTCTAGCTTGGGAGAAATGATCATGGGATCAATGGTGGAAAGGCCTTTGAGAAAATCAGCGATTTCAAAGAAAAAATCGATTGCCTCCGTCTCCAGTGCCACTTTTTTTTCTTTAAAGCTGACAAAGCATTCTTCAACTCGATGCAGGATATCGACAAGAATCGTTAAATTTAGTGATCGGCAGGAGCCTTTAAGGGAGTGAACAACGCGCATCAAAGCATCGATGACAGCTGTGTTTTCCATATCATCTTCAAAGGCGACGAGTTTTTCCAGGAGAAGGGGCACTTGAGACTGCAGCTCTTGCGAGAGGGCACGATACAGCTCTGTTTCTTTAGGCGCCTCCACAACTTGGGAGGGCAGAAGTGCTTCATGTTCTGAGATCTCCCGTGGAGGAGCTCCCATCTTTTCTGTCGATATCCATTCTTGAATTTTCTGGTCGAATGTTTTCAGCAATGCTTCTTTTTTATCGATAGAGGAGAGCAAATGCTCAGTTTCAACCTCTGCAAGGGAAGACAATTCTTTCTGAAGTTCATGAAAAAGAGAAAGCTGTTCGCTTGACATTTCCTCTTTGCGAGATGCCATTTGTTGAAAAAATGCTTCTGCTCTTGTGGAAATTTTTTCAAGAATGGATAGTTTGGCAATTTTTGCTGCACTCTTGGTTGCCTGAAATGCCGAAGCAATACTGTTAAAAACAAGTGGAGAATCGGAACCGGCTTGTATCACCTCCATATGACTTTCGAATATTGATAAACTAGCGATAAAGTCTTCTTTAAACAAGCGGAGAATCGGATAAGACGGAGTGTTTCTCATGGCAAAATGTTTGTCTTGATCTCGTGAAAAAGAAGATCCGTGTCAAGCAACGCCGCTTTTTGTCCCTGCCAATTCAGCAGTCCCAGTAAGAAGCTAGCTCTAGATTTTGCGACTGTCCTTGGAACGTCTTCGATCTCTTGCATTCTACAACGATGCATTTCATAAATTCTGGTTGCAGGGAAAGCAAAGACAAATCCCTTAGCTTCGATCGTGATCAAATGGTTAAAATCAGCTGCCGTTGCCTCCATATTGACGTCGACGATTTCATGCAAAGCAAGGCAAGGGGTCAGTTGTCCTCGAATGTTGACCATTCCCAAAAGAGTGGATGCAGAATAATGAGGCATTTTCCGGATAACCCGGTTTCTAAATACTCCCACAAAGGCACTTACAGCAATGCCAAAAAATTCCTGACCAAATTGAAAAATGATAAATCCTGTCCGTTCTGTCATTTCTTCTTCTTTTTTTCCCTCTTTGAGAATCCGACTCCATTCTTCCAGGTAGCCTTCCGGTGCTGATCGATTCAATAGTCGATAAGTGGCTTTTAATTCCCTTGGGTCAAGATATTCGTTGATCATTTCTTCCACCAAATAGGTGCTTCTTCATGTCGTGAATGAATTCTTCAATTAAAAATAAACAGATCGTGAGATCCCTTTCTGTGTATACACCATTGAGATAAGGAAATTTCTCAAACTTTATCTCGCTTCGACGAAACTTAAGGGGGTCGATGTCTAACATTTCCGTGACCCGTTCTGCAATGACGCCGAGGAGATAGCGATGATCTTTAGACTGAACAACGATAATTCGCGTGTGCAGTCGATCGAAACAGCGATCGTTTTCTAAGAGTTGACAAAGATCGACAACGGGGATCGTATCGCCGCGATAGTTGATGACTCCAGCGATATATGGCGGACTTTCAGGGAGAGGATGCAGTTGAATTTTGGGAACGATTTCGACAATCTGTTCAACAATGCAAGCAAAACGGTTATCTTTGACATGAAAGAGAAGCATTAACATCGCTAAAGCTGACTTTTTACCGACTGTTTCACCACCTGCTGGAGGTCGGAGGAGCTACGTTCAAGTTCGCGGACCACTTTATGGAATTGCTGGATGGAATGTGTTGTCTTGGCTGCTAAGTTGGAAAGCATTTCAATGGCGTCTTTAATCTGTTCTGCTCCTTCCGATTGATTTTTCATTCCGATGTTCACCTCTTCAAAACTCTTGGTTTGTGTCTGTACCTGCTCAATAATTTTTGCCAATTGTTCTCCGACTGAAGCCACTTTTTCGACCCAAATTGCGATATTCTTCTGGAATTTATCCACCCCCACCACTCCCGCTGAAACGGCTCGGTTCATTTCATCGACCATTTTTTCTATGTCTAAGGTTGCATGAGCTGTCTGATCGGCAAGACGGCGAATCTCTCGTGCTATGACTAAGAAACTCGTTCCATACCTGCCCGCTTTTTCCCCTTCAATAGCTGCATTTAGGGATAACAAATTTGTTTGATCGGCGACTTTTGTAATCGTTGTGATAATGTTCGTGATGGATCCTGCTTTATCATGAATCACTCCGAGCCTTTCTCCAACATCATTGGTCGCTTCAACCATTTGTTTGGTAAGCTCTTTCATTGTCATGACACTTTCTTTTCCGGCTGTAGCGGAAAGGGCTGTCTGCTCTGCCCCTCGGCTGACATTATCCATTGTTTCTGCGAACTGCTTGGATGTTTCGTAAATCTCCCTTGCCGTCGCATCGATCTCTTTCGTTGCCGTTTCCTGTTCCATGATCACCTTCTCTTGCTCTTGGGCAGATGAGGCGATATCCGATGTGGAAGTGGCCAATCGGATTCCTGCTTTTTTCATCTGCCCCAGTAGAAGAGCAAAAGTATCCGCCATTTGATTGAATGCGATCGCCACTCGTCCGACTTCATCGTAAGTTGTTACCTCGCACCTAGCCGAGAGGTCTCCTGACTCGAGCTTTTTTGTTGCATCAAAGAGCTTAGTGAGAGGCCGGCTAATTTGCAGCATCAGAAACAACCCGGAAAGAAAACCGATCAAGGTAGCCAAACCACTCACAAGAACACTGAAAAACTGTTGATTTTTAAAGGATTGGATCCGAATATTTAGTAGTCGGTCCATTTGTTCGATAGCTGCGTCCCATAAGCTGAAGCTTGAATCGAGTGCATCCAAGCCCAATTCAAGCAGCTCTCCGGGATCTGCTACGATTTCTTGCCTCCCAAATAGCTGAGATTGGATAAAATAAATGAACCTGTTGGCAACCAAAACATAACTATTGACCGGTTGTTCTAGAGCCTGTTGCGTTTCGACATCGCCTTTAATATTCCGATCTTCCAGGTAAGCCTTTTTAATCCCCTTAGCTGTTTCTGTCACTTCGGATTGAAATACACTGATCAAATAGGTCAATTCGGCACGTTGCTCTTGCGTCATCTCTTTGTTTCCGATCACACTTTCCCCAATAGTCACAAGTTGCGGGATCAGATCCTGTTGTTTAGGCAAGCGGATAAGCGTACTGTCCATCAAATAGTAAGTATCGACATCAGGATCGAGAATTAAGTTCGAGGTATCTCCAATGTGGACAATAAGAGCCCGAATATCGTTAATGAGCTCTCTCATATTCTTGCGGCTGGTCTCTTGATCTAACTGATACCCTTGGCCTCTCGTCCCCAACCACAGCCTTTGAAGCTCTTCAGGCTTCAAGTTTTTCGACCCTCGAATTTCGAAGTCTTTGCCCCTTGTCGACAGCAGCCTTTCGTATTTTTGATCCACCAGCTTTAACCGTTCAAAATCTGCGTCAATCATTGTTTTTAAGATATCGATTTCTCCCTTTAATTCATCGGCTCCTCCGTAGTAAGCATTCATAAGCAAATAGTACTTGGAGACCGATTGCAATAAATTTCTTAGAGCGCGTTGGTATTCATTTCCTCTTAATTCCTGTTGACTAAAGTTAATCGTATAATTTTGTGCTTTCAGCATAAAGTAACTAGCAATAGACAATGCTAAAAGAAACATCAGAGTGATAAATAGAAATTTTACCGGATAAGAAAAATATCCTAGGAACTTGTTAAATCCCTTAATAGGAACAGTTTCCGCCATGTTTATTTACTCCTATAACTCAACTTAGAGGGTGTCGTCAAATTTTGCAAAGTCGAGATAAGTATCCATTTGAAACTTGACGTCATCCTCTTATTCTCTATAACTTTATTATAAATTTCTGGTTATCCTTTTTTACAAATTCACCCCATGGGCGAATTGTTAATGCGTTATGAGACCTTCAAACTGTAAAGGCTCGTTGCCTAATTCCATATTCAGTTTGACACACACCGTATGAGCTAGCAATTTTCTCCAAAATCGAGAAGC
>JBAUVX010000115.1:0-2635 GCA_049583465.1 Waddliaceae bacterium
TTTACCGCCCTTTCTCATACCCGGCAACTCACCTACTTGAGAAGTATGCTGAGTTGCCGGGCATGAGAAATGACGGCAAAACCTGCTCAAAATCGCCTGTTTTCTGACTTTGTAGACACCCTCTAAGACTCCATTGGTCTTAAATATTCAAACTAATCACTAGTTGGTCGAGGGCTGTTCTCCTTCCTCTCAAAGAGTTCTGCACCAAGGGTCACGACCGGCTCTCCCGGGTTCTCCACACCAAGTTCCACCGAGGCAGTCCCCGTGATCCACTCCATGATCGGCTTCCATTCCCTATTGTCGATACTGCATACACAGACGCCATCGACGTTTCTCAAATAGAGATTTTTTTTAAACTTGACGAATACAGCACTTTCCGAGCTGTCAATCAATTCGACAAAATCCCCTCTAAGAAACAAGCACAGTGGAATTTGATCACCCTCCGAAATTTCGAGAGAAACATCGGGATGTGTTCCTTCCATGATTTGATTCAGTGTATCAGGGTCCGCTTGACGAATATTGATCGTTTCGGCCGGAGCTTCCCCAACCCGTTTAGCCGCTTTGGCATGGTCGTAGGTGTAAATCGCCGAGAACCCGTGTTCATCAGCCGCTGCCGTCGTTATTGTTGCTACAGCGACGGCAATCAAGCCTGTGTATAAAAGTGCCCTCATCTTAAACTCCTTTACTACATTTGTAGTATTTTAGGTTAAAAAAAATCATAGCCACCATAACTTCCCAAACAAAATGACAAGGGCAAGGCACGAGGCCATGGTGAAAAAAACGTTCTGAATCATAGTCCATCGGGTTATTGAAGGGGGAATTAGGAGATTTTCGACTCTTCTTTTCAGATGCCCCTTTCGCAACAAGGGAAGTTCATAACTTGCTGAATCTATACAAGCTTGCTTGGCGGTTTTCACTAATGCAGATGCCAATGAGACGGGTCTTTGATACTGTGCGGCCGAGCGATCGCATGCCATTTCTTGATTTTCTTCAACGGATCTGATGAGTGCTGCCATGGGGATCCACCAAAAGAGGGTTTTGATGTATGTGATGAGTGTTCGCGTCAGCGAGTCTTTTTTCTTCGCATGTTCAAGTTCGTGTGCGATTACAGCTTCATATTCATCCTGTTTCAAGATTTCCAGGAGTTTTTTAGGGAAGATGATCTTAGGATGAATCCATCCGATAAGAAATGGGGATTTTTGGCTGTGTTCGTGGACCAGGATGGAGAGGCCGTAGTGTTTGACCGCAGTGTTGAGTCGATGACTGCAAATGGGCCGGGGAGATAGCGTGCATTGCAAAAGCATGGTGCGTCTTTGCACGCTATGACGGTAGAGGCAAAATCCTCTTACAAAGTAGCATATTCCTGTTGCCGCCAACAAAATGATGGTGATGAGCCGACAACATCCCCGGCCGATAAAAAATGCGATCAGATCTGCAAGAGAAAATGAATATCCGTCGGAGACTGAAAATCCTATTTTTAATGGAAAGGGAATAAGATCCGTCGAGGTTTGCGCACATCCTAAAAAAGCGCTTAATATGCGCGTCCCTTCAGGGCAATCCCAAGGATAGATTTGATGCAAAAGAGCCCAGTTCGACCAACTGGCCCACATCAAATCCAGAGGCATCTTAATGATCGGTACAATAGATAAAAACGATTTCACTCTAGGATTCGTAATGCGAAAGAGCATGATCATGGCTGCAACTAATAGGACCGCTGTTACATAGGCCATCAGGCTGTTGATCACAAGATTAAGAATGACAAAGGGGAGTAGGGAGTGTTCCATCAACGACTCTCCTTGTGCCGATAGGTTTCGATGAGTGATTCAAGTTCGTCTAATTCTTCTTCAGTGATCGCATCACCCATTTCCAAAAGATAAGAGACCATTGCGACAGATCGCCCGCCGAAAATTTTCTCTTTCAACCGGGACAACAACCCCTGCCCCCTCTTTTTTTTATTTTCAAGCCAATACACATAATGCCTTCCGATTTTTTCCCGACCCAGTTCTCCCTTTTCAAACAATCTCTTCATCACTGTCATTATCGTTGTATATTTTCGTTTGCTTTTCATGTTGTCGCAAACGTCCTTGACGCTTGCTTTTTTTTTCAAGCGAATAGCCTGCACAATTTCAATTTCCAACTCGCCAATCGGGCGCCTTTTTTTCATGCACGTACCCACGAACCAATCCGTAAATTGCTATTCGTTCAGAATCTACTACAGTTGTAGTAAAATGTCAATAGCTAGCATTTAGAGCCATTAACGATGCAGGCAGATTTTCAGCTTCAGTAGATCGCGAAATCGTTTCACTCCTGCATTCTCCTACAGCATTTGCCCTTAAATTTGCAGCTTGAAATGAAAATTCAACACCCGTTCGCTTCTCTCACTCAAGCTGCAAAGCCGCAGAGTGCGCCATGAGGCGCACATTCTCTAGCAGGTGAAGGTCCTGTTAGAAAACCGATGATCAGTCGGATTCTATATCGAGTCTTGAATCCTTGGAGGTGACGAAATGGATTAACCCACATTCCGCATGTTGCGGGAGGTGATTTCAATAGATTTTTGATTCTAAGTGGGTTACAAAATCGAAGCTTGGTCTGTAGTCACCAATCGAGATTTTGTAATCCACTTAGAATTAAAAAG
>JBAUVX010000116.1:0-6569 GCA_049583465.1 Waddliaceae bacterium
GGATCGCAACCCAACGCTAAAGCAATTGAGAGGCTTGCAGAGGTTGTACTGGAAAAATAGGGAAGAGAGTCCCAATTGTCTAAGGAAAACTGATGGTTAAACCACTCTTCGATCCCAAAAAAATTGAATCCTCTGAAATACAGCTTGGGGCCGTGCAGCAACTCAAAAGCTTCTTGATAAAAGGTGTTCTCATAAAAATAGGGGGTTTCGTAGGCAAAGTTTGTCATGATGCGGCTTCTTGACGCTTCGTTAGGATCAACACCGGCTCCAAAGTGGGCAATCACCCCCTCCTTGTTCAACACATTCATCGCCGTACCGGTACCGAAAATCAGCGCTTTATCTTGGACTTGTGCCAAAAGCGGGCATTGTTTTTTTAAGGAGGGACCCGCCCCGCAAATGATTGCAGGAATTTTTGGAAATTGACCAAAAAGGCGATGTCCAAAGTACGATTGAGGTAAAGAAAAAAGATTATGAAAAAAATTGTGGAAAAATGTTTTTTGCGTCTTTTCTTTAAAAAAAAAGGTCTCTCTTTCCAACACGCTAAATCGGAACGACAGGTAGAGCTGCAGTTGACTGCACAGTTGCCGCCGGCTCTTTTCATACAGTTTTAGCTGAGTGGATGCATAAGGAAGATAGGCACCGATTTTGATCGCTGTGTCAAAGTCGGAGCGAATCCATGCTTGCTTTTCTCCCTTTGAGGATTGAAAAGCGAGGAGAATTACCTGCGGATTGGAGAGAACATCCCTTGCCTTCTCTGTGTGAAAAAATGCGTGAAGAACAGCGCAATCATCCTCTAAAAAAATAAGAAAACGGCGAGGATTTTCCTTCAGCCAGTGTTTAGCTGCCTCATAGTAATATCCCAATCCGATCCCAAAAACAAACAGTGTGTCTATTCTGTGAATGTCGATTAATTCTTGAAACCACCGTTCTGCTTCTTCTAATGCTCCCTCTTGGGAATGGTAGTAGGTCGTCTCCCCTTTCCCCTTCTTACAGAGATTGAGCTCCCCGCGACGCGTCTCGCAAAATTGTAAATGAGATGATCCCCCCTCTTTTACTTGCCGGACGTAAGCGGAACAACCTTTCCCGAACATGTTCAGATTGATGTCAAAAGGGGTCTTTGAGTCCATCACGCTAATCTTCAGGGAGATTTTCCTTCGATGGGTCTGTTTGATCTGAAGGAGGCAGGAAATCTGTCGTCGACCGTATCAGCTCTTCTATGGCTTCAACATCCTGCACCATTTTTTTCGTTGCCTCTTCAAGCTGTTTTCCCAGAAGCCGGCCTGTTTCCGGTGTTCTCCATAGCATCTCCTTCATGTTCCCGGATGTCATCTCCGTTGTATTTTTCAATTCCAGATGGAGCTCCTTTAGCTTTTCCATCTCCCGCTTGACTTCCGATAAATCCTGCTTCAAATCCGGGGACGGGCTTCCTTCCTGCCTAATAGGTTGCCTCCTTTCCGACAGCTTTGGAGCGACGACTTTCACCTGCTCGAAAACCTCATTAATGGCTTTCGTTAAGGTTCCCGTTTGCTTGGAAACGAGGTCAAAATAATCATCTTTTGACACAAATTCTTCGGGAAGGAGGACTCCGGCATGTGTCCATCCTTTCACTGATTCGGGCTTTCCCTCGGTTCCGTAGACGATCTCGCGAGCTAATCGACCATTGCCGTGCCACGCGCACGCTTTGCCCACAGGCTGATCATTGTCGTAGTGAATCTCCTGCTCTTTCATTCCGCCATAATTCCATAGCATTTCTGTTCCGCATCGCTTTCCTTCACTGAATCGAAGCTCTCGCTTCTTGATTCCGTTAGGGTAATAGAGAATCACCTCTCCATGAAGAGACCCCATGCGATAGTTCAATTCCGTTTTCAACACCCCTGTGGGATAAAAAAATTCTTGCTTCCCGTCCCATACTCCATTGCGATAACGTGTCAGGCTGTGGAGCCCTCCTGAATAATCATAAAGTCTTGCCTTTCCCTGCTTAACACCGTTGACATACCAACATCGTGACATGAGGTTCCCTTTTTCATCGAAAAAAGTCGAAGGGCCGTGAAGGACGCCCTCGCGGTAATACTGCTCGCCCTTAATCGCGCCATTGGGATAATACGACCGATATTTTCCACTTAACTGTTGAGAGCCGGGATGACAGATTTCCTCGGGAGAAGAATTGAGAAGTGTGGAACGCAGTTCCTCTTCAATGAAAATGTTCATTTCTTCATCGGAAATGGTAAAACTGTCTTGTTCCATTGAATAATGATCCACATCGAGTTGTTCTGCTTTTTCGACTCGATCCCTCAGTTTTTCAAGATTTTTTTCTTGTGAAATTTGGCCTAACACTTCCATGACCATGTTCCTAAGCCGATTTTCTTTCACCGACATCCGTAAACAGTCAAGATTTGTTTTGATCACCGCCTTGAGAAACTCATAACGCCGTTTATTGAGATGCGCTCTTTTTAGCTGCATTTGTTCAGCATGGATTTCCTCTTGCCCGCCCTCCTCGTACTTCTCTAATTCTTGCTTTCCGATGAAAGAAATAAAGGATTCGTTGAAATCATGCAAAATGGCTTGAAAAGCAGGTTCCCGGTGGAGTGTTTTCAGAGACTCTAAAGCCTTAGAGGTGACGAGATTTTGCGGAGGCTCTTTCCCTTTTTCCAATTGTTTTAAGACAAGGCTGAATTCTTTTCGTAGGATGCTGCAATCCTCTTGGCTTTTCAACAGGCTTTTATCCATTTCTTCCATGGCTTCTATAATTCTGGCTTCTGAGAGGCCTTCGGGCATGCGGCTGTTTTGAATAGCTGAATGGACCAACCCTTTTATATCCCCTGATTCGTTCAAATGCTTGTCGACAGCTTCACTAAGGGGAACATTTGGAATTCCTTGAAAGCCGATTCCTCCTTCTGTCGCGTTGATACAGATCAATTCCGGATGGGTGAGAGCAAATTCTGTCACCCACCTAGACTCCATCATCCATTTCCAAAGGGTCGAAACAGGCTGACCATAAATATCGGGCATCACCCTCATCTCTTCCATAGCTCCCCTTGTAAGAGGCCTTTGATTAGCATCATGAATCGGATGGGATAAAACCCCGGGAGCATAAGACTTATCACCGGTATAAGCTAAATCAACACCAACAAAAATGATCGGATTGCAACCCAGTGCCGCGGCAATTGCCAAGCTAAAATTCACCACATTATTTCCCTCGGAAATCCTCTCTACTGCATCAATCCCCAGCTTTTCTTCAAACCACGGTGCAATGTGATGCCCGCCGCTTCCGGGGACGTAGAGATGATCTCCATGTATAAAGAAAAGCCCTCCGGAGAAAAGGCGCTGGCGGTAAAAATAGGGAACTTGGTAGGCCTGATTCATTGCGAGGCGGCTGGATTGACTCCAGTTTGGATCAAGACCCACTCCAAAGGTAGGGAGAAAACCATGAGAATTCAGTGCATTCATCGAAGAACCCCCGGCAAAAATGCATGCACGATCCCCCAACGTTTCCAACAAAGGAAGGTGTTTTTCTAAAGATGCTCCCGCCCCGCAAATAATGGCCGGGATGCCTTTAAATTGCCCAAACAGTTTATCTGCGCGAAAAGAGGTAGGAAGTTCTAGCAGATTGCGGTAAAAATTCCGGAAGTAACTTTCGCCATAATACATGTATTCCAACATTTGGATGGTTTTTATATGCTTAAATTGATCCAACAAGGACTGAAGGAAAGGCAGCATCCGAGGGTGTTGCTTACCATAAAAATCAAGAAAAGAAAGACGATAATTGCCCAAAAAAAAGAATGGAGGGACGGAAACGAAACTTTTGCTGATTTCCTCAACACCCACATCTTCGGAAAAAGGAAAATAGTAAAGCCGTACTTGCTCGTCAAAGAGAAGTTTTGTTCCCAAGTCGGTTTCGAATAATCGATGAATCACATCGAGGTCGTTTTCCAGGAAAACGAGATTTTTCTCTTGATTTCCCCTCAGCCACTCTTCCGCTGCCTGATAATAGTACCCTAAACCCGCGCCGTAAACAAATAAAGTGTCAATTTGATAAAGATCCAGAGAGGAAAACCATTGACGAGCCTCCTCGGCAGCATTTGCTGATGAATGATAATAATGAGCCTGATGATCAACGACTTTTTTTAAGTTAAGCTCAGCATCCCCCGTGCGGCAAAGGAAAACCCGCGAGCATTGATGGCCTAACAAAGCCGCTGCTTCTTTAGGGCAGATCAGACCCCATCGTCTGATATTGTTTTCATATTGCTCTTTGTTAGCCATATCAGCCCCTATCTGTTCACATTAACCTAGCACAGCTTGAGACGCTGATTCTAGAGCGGCATCCAACCCTGTCCCCCTAGGCGCTTAAATTTCTTCTTCCGTTTTTTCCCCGTTGTTTTTGCCTTTTTCTCTTGCATTTTTGCAAGATGGCTTTGGCGAGACCAATATCTTTTCTCCGATACTATTTCTTTTTTTAACTTTTCCGCTCTTTTTAGTATTCTTCTATCTCTATTTGTCAAATCACTTGCGGGGGACTCTTTCAGTTGTTCATCCTGCTTGATCCCGCTCCTTTTGATGGCCTCGTCAGTGAGCTTTTGGAAAAGTTCAACCTCTTGTTCAATGACTTCCAGCTCGCTCTTGATCTTATCGTCTAGTTTTCCGGGAAAAGCTTTTCCTTTATTTTCTTCCGTCAAAGCCAAAAGGTCCGTGATTTGGTCCAAAATTTGGCCAAAAGAATGTTTTTGCTTCATGATCACACCCTTACCTACCGGCATTTTGCAGCCGGTGCGACTTGTCTATTTTCCTATTCACACCTTCCTCTTCTCAAAGGAAATGGCACTACGATTTCTTTGTAAAGTACAGATTCGATGAAATAAGAAAGTTGTGAAAAATCAAGAGATTGCGCCATTAACAATGGCCGCTACAACAGTACTAAGTTTATATATTTCATTATATCATTAAAGAAAAGAATATGCAACTTCCGACCCATACTCTCCAGGGCACATGACATTAGAAAATTAATTAGAGGAGTTATTTCTGACTTGTGCCGACTAGTGTGACAAAACGAAGGTGGAGTTAAATTACCGCAGCTCTACCCGCTATCCATCCGGTTGTCCATGCATTTTGAAAGTTGAACCCGCCGGTTACTCCATCAATATCCAATATTTCTCCGCAAAAGAAAAGGCCTTTGCAGTACTTGCTTTCCATTGTTTTGCTTTGAACTTCAGACAATGTGATGCCCCCGCACGTGACGAACTCCTCCTTATTGGTCGTCTTACCGCAGATCTCGTAGTGGTCGCTCTTTAACGTCTCACAAAGTCTTAAAATGGCATTTTTGCTAAGTAAGCTTGATGGAGATCGACTCGATAAACCTGAGCGATTACAGAGCTCTCTCCAGAGGTTTTTTGATAGAGAGGGCACACGAAGGTTTCCCAAGTATTGGGCAGGATGAGCAAGGAGCTCGGTTTCCAACAGTTGACGCAGCTCGGTTTCTGAAAATTCCGGCAGCCAGTCAACATATAAAGAACCTACATATTTTCTTTCAGCTAAGAAGCGGGCACCAAAGGCAGATAATTTCAAAGCAGCAGGTCCGCTAAAGCCCCAGTGCGTGATGAGCAGGGGACCTGTTTGTTCAAATCGGCTGCCTTCCAATTTAAGCTTTGCCCGATTGACTGACACTCCGGCAAGCTTAACCAAAGGAAAAGAGAGGATATTAAAGGCGAAGAGCGAGGGAACGGGTGTCTGTATAGTATGTCCCAGGCTCTTGGCAAATTCCCATCCGGATCGGGAGCTTCCAGTCGCTAAAATCACGCGATGGACAAAAAGAGGAGGCTGCATACCGGTGTCTAATTCAAATCCCTTTTCAACTTTTCGAATGGCATGTAATTTTGTTTGAGTGCGAATGTTAACACCCAGTCTTTGAGCCTCTCCGAGGAAGCAGTCAATAATTGTGTCTGAACAGTCGGAAACAGGAAACATGCGGCCGTCTGTTTCCTGTTTCAAAGTGATGCCGCGAACGTTAAACCATTCCATTGTATCTCGTGGTTGGAATCTATGAAATGGTCCTAGGAGTTCCTTGTATCCTCGGGGATAATGCTTTACCAGAAACTGGGGTTCAAAACAGGCATGAGTCACATTGCACCGGCCTCCTCCCGAGATCCGTACTTTGCTTAGCAGTTTGGCTGAGCGCTCTAAAAGCAGAACCTCTGTTTCGGGGTCTAATTCTTTAGCAGCAAGAGCAGAAAAAAAGCCGGCAGCTCCTCCTCCAATAATAGCAATTTTCATCCGAAGAACTCCTTACGCAACCGTTCACGGGGTATAGCGCGGCTTAAGCGTGATAGACCCCGTGAGAGGTCATTTTGTAATAATATCACTCTTCTGCTTATCTCTCCAAAGCAAAGAACAGATGCAAGGAAAAGTTGATAAGGGATATAACTCAGAAATTGGCCATTATTTGAGTTATATAACCCCATGGGCGAATTGTTAATGCGTTATGAGACCTTCAAACTGTAAAGGCTCGTTGCCTAATTCCATATTCAGTTTGACACACACCGTATGAGCTAGCAATTTTCTCCAAAATCGAGAAGCCT
>JBAUVX010000117.1:0-1685 GCA_049583465.1 Waddliaceae bacterium
GGAATAAAAGAAAAGATTTTAGTTGGTTCCTGATGGACAATTGCGGACTAAAGATTCAGTACAAGAACTGGGGAGGGAATTGGCTAGTTGATGGGTTCGCATTTCCTTGCCTTTGTCTCACCCCAGCACCTACGACATAGTTGAAAGTATCATCCGGGATATCGGAAGCGACGAGAGTAACATCAGGCTGAAAAATGATGTCAATATTTGGAACATACTTTGCAAAGTAGGTCATATTCAAATGCATATTCGCTTCCATGGCTTTGAGGATTTCCTCATCAGACCAAGCACGTTTACGATCAATAACCTGATGACTTAGGCATTTTCTCGAGTCATTCATAGCAGCTTGATAGTCAATCCTCTTCACGAATGTTTCTTTACCGAGACAGTATTGGAGCATATTCCCCGGATATCTCTCGGCTAATCCCAGTTTTAATTTCGAGTATTCCATAACAGCATCCGGGTGATCCCTTAGAAAATCTCGGAAGCGCAAATGCCTAGCTGCTTGGGGATCGCTATCCTCAAAAATATGCAAGTTAACGGGTGTCTTTCCACCTCGAGTGAAATAACGCCTTTGTTTCATCCCATATTCCCCCAGAGGAGTATACCCCATTTCTTTCATTGCGGCATTGAAGCGATCAACTGCGGTAATATCATGTGTAATTCCCAGAATATCTATCTTCGGCTTGGCACTGCAGCCGGGAATCGAGGTGCTGCCAATGTGATGAAAAACAATGGGAAAATTTTCAAAAACCTCTCCAAGCTGCTCTTTCTCATCTTCAAATTGCCGACTCCATTGTTTGGAAAATGAAACCACAGAAATTCGAGCAATTTCATAGATGCCGACATTGAATCCATGAAAGGCCGTCATTTTTGAAAAGGTAAAACCGGCCTTTTCTGCTACACGAAGACTTCCGGCATTTTCCGGCTCTATGATTGCAATGACCCTGTCTAAATCAAGATGAAAAAACGCATAATCCCTGATGGTTTTTACAGCTTCAGACGCATAGCCATTTCCCCATTCAGATGATGCGATTCGATAACCTATTTCAACACAATTTTCATCATCAACAGTCTCCTGTTTAGGACCCGCTAATCCAATGATCTTCATCGTTTTTTTTGAAACAATTGCCCAGAAACCATACCCCCATTCCTCATAGTGATCCAAGATTCTATGTTGAAGGTATTGTTGTGCTTCATCCCTTGATAACGGTCCGGACAAAGAGTATTCCATCACTTTGGGATCGGCTAAAATCGGAGCAAACTCCTCAAGATCCTCTTCTCTAAACTCTCGAACAATCAATCTTTCCGTCTCTAAGCGCATCATGTCTAACACTTAACTGACAAGACCTTGCACAGTAGGCCGCTAGTTAAAAATACAGCCTGTGGAATCTGCAATGAACTTTTTCTCAGTTGGTCGATATTTCCCATGTAAATGTTGGGATAAGAAAAGCTCTGCTTGGTTCAAGTACATGATCTTGTTTGCAAAATTCCCAAACATATGTCCCTCATTGGGAAACAGAATGTACGTGACTTCCTTGCCATGTTTTTTCATACTATCACCCCATGGGCGAATTGTTAATGCGTTATGAGACCTTCAAACTGTAAAGGCTCGTTGCCTAATTCCATATTCAGTTTGACACACACCGTATGAGCTAGCAATTTTCTCCAAAATCGAGAAGCCT
>JBAUVX010000118.1:0-1884 GCA_049583465.1 Waddliaceae bacterium
AGGCTTCTCGATTTTGGAGAAAATTGCTAGCTCATACGGTGTGTGTCAAACTGAATATGGAATTAGGCAACGAGCCTTTACAGTTTGAAGGTCTCATAACGCATTAACAATTCGCCCATGGGGTCAAGAAGTATTTTAATGATATCAATTTTTCTTAATGTGAGCACAAAAACCGTTCAGGCTTGGGAGTCTGGAGAGCGGCATCCCGATTCTATTACAAACCGCCTTCTAGAAATCGTAGAATCTGAAAACAAAAGAGAGAAATTTTTTAACCCACATTCCGCATGTTGCGGGAGGTGATTTCAATAGATTTTTGATTCTAAGTGGGTTACAAAACCGAAGCTTGGTCTGTAGTCACCAATCGATATTTTGTAATCCACTTAGAATTAAAAAGATGAAGAAATCGCCCGCGCAACATGCGGAATGTGGGTCAGAACTTTCGATGTGGGCTTTGCCTGTTTGACGTGGTGAATTGGAGAATGCTATCATAGGCTTCGGCACGGGCACCCACAAACCCAAAAATTGATATTTGCAGATGCATGAATTGACTCCTAAGCTAGCAGAAGAATGGCACATTCTCGATACAGGGACAGCATCCGCTAAAGAAAACATGCGGATCGATTGCGAGTTGCTCCAAGAGACTGCTTCAAGGGAAAAGCCCGTGTTGCATCTCTATGAGTGGAAAGGAAATTGTGCCACTTACGGGCATTTTCTCGATCCTTATCAACTACTGCATCAAGATGTGGCAGAAAGACACCGCCTTGAACTTGCCAAGCGTCCGACGGGAGGGGGTTTGGTCTTTCATCTTACCGATTTTGCTTACTCCATCCTCATTCCTGCCGGGCATCCCGGGTATTCAATCAATACTCTGAAAAATTATGCATTCATTAACCGGATGATTGTTCGTGTTGTAAAAAAATTCACAAAGGGGAACATAAGACCTACGCTACATCCGAAGGGAAAAAGCTCTTTGGAGAATCATTTTTGCATGGCAAAGCCCACGCAATATGATGTCATGGTTGAAGGAAGGAAAGTTGGAGGGGCTGCCCAAAGGCGAACAAAACCGGGGTTTTTACATCAAGGAACAATTGCAATCGCCTTACCCCCTGAAGACATCCTAATCTCCGTGTTGAAGAGCGATTCTTTCCGGCGGGAGATGAAGCAAAATACTTATGCCTTGCTCCCCCAGTGTGTTCCCCCGCAGGGAATAACAGAAGCCCGGCAACACCTTCGCACATTGCTCATTGAAGAATGCATAGGAAGCTCAAATTGCTACCCCTGATGAGAATGAAAGCCCTGAGGCGCGCGTTTAGGACCGGAAAATGCGTTCCATTTTCCCTCTTGAATGCTGTCATCTTGGCAATAGATTGCAGAGATACAACCAAAAGTTGTGTTTGAGCAGAAAAAAAACAGACATGCCGTGATTGACGCAGAGAGGTTAAGCTGATTTGAAACATATTTGCCACTTCCATTTTTTCTTTGCTCTTCCGGAGATGGCCTAAAGCGAGAAGTCGCATACGCACTCTTGGATGAGGTTCTTTTTTTGAGAGTCGAAAGAAGTCAACTCCTTCTAGTTTGGAAAGTTCGTCGTGTTTTTTTCCCATCTTTAACCGTGTTTCTTGCTGAAATCGGCAATGATAAATTAAAATTTATTTTTCATAAGTGGTATAACTTCCATCCTTCGGGTAATTCATCAAAAAAAAGAATAGATCTCGTCACATTGCCCCAGCAGACTAAAACCTTACACACATACATTGCCTAGCAAAATCAGCATTGCGTACTAAGATGACGTTCCCAGCTTGATAGACGGAATGGTGATGGCAGAAGAATAAGCGGCTGCTTGCAACCATTTCATACGAAAGTAATAGATAATCAGTGTACTCC
>JBAUVX010000119.1:0-5568 GCA_049583465.1 Waddliaceae bacterium
AACCGTGATTGGTCAACTTTCAGAACGGTTTCATATAGAGAAGGTTCGAGCTCGAAATCTTTGGCATCAGGCTTCTCGATTTTGGAGAAAATTGCTAGCTCATACGGTGTGTGTCAAACTGAATATGGAATTAGGTAACGAGCCTTTACAGTTTGAAGGTCTCATAACGCATTAACAATTCGCCCATGGGGTTAGGTTATAAAGAAGATAGATTGTAGTCATAGTGCCTCCTAAAAGAAAGCGGGACCTAGCAAAAGAAAAAATGTTCTTAAGGTCGTAAGAGATCACGTTGAAATTGGACGAGTTATAAAATCGAAGCTTGAGTCTGAAAAAAATCCGGTTAGCCGGAACGTCGTTTTACCTAGGGAAAATTTACATCGTTAAAAGCTCGCTTGGTTACTTACATAAACTTGCAAAAAAATTTCACAATTGACGAAAAGGGAAAAAACCGTATGGTTAAGAGTGGGTCTTGAAAGCCATGAAAGGACAAATTTTTGGAGATATTCGGGACTTTCTAGGGAAAAAAGGGGGAGGGGGGAGCACTGATGGCAAAACCGATCGTGTCGAAAAAAAAGGCTTACACTATTTCTCTCGGACTGTTTCTTGTTTGCCTGGGAGTATTGGTGTTTACAAATATGTGGTGGCCATGGATATTATTGGCGCTTTGGATTATGGTCTCATCAAGATTTTATCTAGAAGGAAAAATACTATATGCCGTGATTTCGACGTTCATTTTTCTTGGTTTATTCTTTACTGCCCTTTTGAAGTTTGCTCACGAAATGATCCTTCCTGTTCTCCTGGTGATTGCGGGAATCTTTCTCATTCTTCGAGAATACTATCTTGTCTCTAATGAGGAGAAATAGAGTCTGGTGCCGACACCGTTGCTATCACATAAAAAGGCCAGTTCCATTTCTATGGGACTCTTCCTGGTGTGTTTAGGCATTTTAGTGTTCACTAACACCTGGTGGCCGGGAATTTTACTCGCTCTGTGGATTACTCTTGCATCGAGACAATACTTAGAAGGAAGAATCTACCATGCCCTCATCACGACATTGGTCCTTGTGGGACTTTTCTTCCTCACTCTCTTCAAATTTTACCATGAAATGCTCCTCCCAATCCTTTTCGTCGTCGCTGGACTTTTTCTTATTGTCCGCGAATACTATTTCACAAAAGACACCAATGGAGAGGAAATTTCTGAAGAAATCAAAGATGATGCTGATCTCAATGAACAATAAGCACACCACATCAAAGCTCATTCATATTGCCCAATTCCAGCCCTATCGCAAAAAGAGTCGGTATCTATTTCTTCGTCAGGAATCTCCACATCGATTGACTTGGTACCAAGAGACGGACGTCGGCGAAGAACCGACGGAGATCTCCGCCTCAACAATAGAAGAGGCGATCCGCCTTGGACGTAAACACTGGAAAAGAAAAAGTTTCCGCACAATCGGCTGCGGTTTTCGCTACACATTGCCTGAAAGAGATGAGCATGGAATGAACGCCCTCTTCCATCAAATGGCCGCCTCCTACAGTCATCCGGCAGGAGTTTACTTTGACGAAGAACTCGGACATAATTGCCGGGTAGACAACGCCTCTCAAGAAGCTCTTGATTTATGGAGAATAAAGGATTGAGCCTGCGCGAAAGCTCCCGAGGTATTAAGTCAATACGGACCCATTTACGATCGTCCAACCCCGGGACTTTGGCGCGGATCAATCCCTCATTTTAAGCTTGACAAAGCACTAGTCCGATTGCCATACGATTCTTCCCGCCTACTCCGGCTCAAAGGCGCTTTCTTTCCCTCAATTACATTATCAGAAGTTGCGAGATTACTTGTCAATAACTCTTAAACCCTAGAGAATAAATAGCTTGTGAATATTTTCGATAACTTGTTCCCGACGCAATTTTCCGGTTGCCTGTCTGTTATCGGGAGTTTTGACCCTGAGAAATTGCTTTGAATGATTCGCCGCCCGATAAGACGATGATCATTTCCTTAAAAATCACAACCCTTGTACAATATTGCTTATCTATTCTAGATTAAACAACTATATTGATACGGTTCAATAGAGGAAACTGCGAGGGGGCGCTTGAGAGGGCTCGGATTGCCTAATTTGCGCCGAGGGCATAAGCTCCTAGTGCTCCATGTGCCATGCTCAGAACCGTGCCAACACATTCAGAAGAAAAAGAGGATGGGTCTCCATGATTAAAAAAAACCTAGAAATTCACAGTGAAAACCTCTTGCCTATCATCAAGAAATGGCTTTACTCGGATAAAGATATCTTTTCAAGAGAGCTTGTCGCCAATGCTTGCGATGCTCTCCATAAAGTCAAAATCCTACGGGACCAAGGAAAAACAAAAGCAACGGATGAGGAGTTTCGCATCGATATTCGGATCAACAAAGAAAAACGCACCCTCACGTTCGAAGATACCGGGATCGGAATGGATGCTGAAGAGGTCGAAAAGTACATTTCTCAGATCGCCTTCTCCAGTGCCGAAGAATTTTTGGAGCAATACAAGACAAATCGTGAAGAAGACCAATTTATCGGACATTTCGGCCTGGGATTTTATTCCGCATACATGGTGGCGGAAAAAGTGGACATCGACACCCTGACGTACAAAGAAAATGGCGAGCCGGTTTATTGGTCTTGCGACGGCGAGTCGGAATACACTCTTGAAAAGGGAACCCGGCAAAAACGGGGGACAACGGTAACCCTTTTCATCGATAAGGATAGCGATGACTTTCTCGACGAATTCCACCTCAAGCAAGCCTTGCAGCATTACTGTGCTTTTTTGCCCTATCCCGTTTATTTAGGGGAGAAAAGAATCAATACCCATGAACCTCTTTGGATCAAACACCCTTCGGAATGCAAGGACCGGGACTATTTAGAATTCTATCGCCATCTCTATCCCATGCAGGAAGACCCCCTGTTTTGGGTACACCTCAATGTCGACTATCCCTTCCACCTCCAAGGGATTCTCTATTTTCCAAAACTGCAAAAAGAGTTTGAAGTGAATAAAAACACGATTCGACTGTACTGCAATCGGGTTTTTGTTCACGATGACTGCAAAGACATTATTCCCAATTATTTGATGGTTTTACAAGGGATTATCGACAGCCCCGACATCCCGCTGAATGTTTCCCGAAGTTCCCTGCAAATGGACCGCACGGTGCGGCAATTGGGAACGCATATCGCAAAAAAAGTCTCCGATAGTCTGACAAGCCTGTACCGCGCCTCTCCCGATCGGTACCATCAATGCTGGGAAGACATCGCCCCGATCGTGAAGCTGGGTGTGATGGAAGATCCTAAGTTTTATGAAAAGATGAAACATCTTCTGATTTGGAAGGTCATTGACGGAGAATGGACAACAGTCGAAGACTATCTAGAACGCAATAGAGAAAAAACGAAGGACAGAATCCTTTATGCAAAAGACGAAAAACAATTGTCCCATTTCCTCGACATCTACAAAGAAAAGGGCATCGAAGTGATTTGCGCTCCCAGCCCCTTCGATACTTACATGATCCAGTTTTTGGAGGGGAAGGTCGCTCCGGCAAAATTCAAGCGGATCGACGCTGAGATCGACGAAAACATCTTGGACAAGGAACGGGAAAAAACCGTATTGGATTCCCAAGGAAAAACGGAAGGGGCAAAACTTGCCGACTTCATTCGATCCAAACTTGCGGATGAAACAACAGAGGTCGAAGCCAAGAGTTTGGCTACAGATACCCTTCCCGGTTTCGTCGTCATAGAAGAAGCGGAACGGAGGATGCGGGATTACCTGGCGGCGATGAATGGGAAGGGCTCTCACATGCAAACACCTGCGAAGAAAACGTTTGTGGTGAACACCAATCACCCTCTCATGTCTAAGATTCGCGAGTTTGACCGCATGCACCCCGATCTGACGAAAGAACTTGTGAAAGAAATCTACGAATTAGCCCTCCTTTCACAAAGAGAAATGGACACGGATACCCTCAACGGTTACATTAAACGGAGCTATCACATCTTAGAGAAGCTCGTCTTGCAAGCGACCGAAACAAAGAGTTGATCTGTGCGCCTCTTTTTTTTCTTCTGTCTTTTACTTTCTCCTTTCCTTTGCCGGGGGGACGATCCCATCGCCGTTTACTTAACCTGGCAGGGGAATCCCCAAACCACCATGACAGTACAGTGGCTTTCCCCTTTAACGGAAACAACGAGCGAGGTGTATTACCAAAACATTGATGCAGATGGGTGGAAAATCGCGGTGGGTACTCACGAAAACATGCCCAACGGACTCCCTTATCTGGTTCATCGCGTGGAGCTCACGCAACTAACTCCCGGAGCATCGTATTTCTTTAAGCCGGGAAAGTGGGAGAGGGGTCCCTATAAATTTCGCACCATGCCCCTCAACCTGGAAAATGTCCGATTCGCCGTTGGGGGAGACATGTACCACGATGAGCTGGACTTTTGTGTCAGAACCAATCGGCAAGTCGCCAGAGTCGATCCTATGTTTGTGCTCGTCGGCGGGGATCTTGCCTACGCAGAAGGTCGATTTCCACAAAAAAATAACGAGAATCAGCACCGTTGGGTGGAATGGCTCGCTGCTTGGAGCCATTCCATGATCACTCCTCATGGCTACATGATTCCCTTACTTCCTACTGTAGGAAATCATGACACAATTGGGAGATATGACCAAACTCCTCGACAAGCTTCTCTGTTTTATTCTCTGTTTGCATTTCCGAGCGAGCAAGGGTTTCAAGTTCTTGATTTCGGCCATCACTTGAGCATCTTTGCTCTCGATTCGGGCCATACCCATCCTATCGATGGCCTGCAAGCACAGTGGCTGTATCATGCTCTAAAAAATCGCCGGCAGATCCCCTACAAGTTTGCTTTTTATCATGTTCCTGCTTTCCCTTCCGTCCGCCGCTTTGACGGAGAATACAACAGGCAAATTCGACAGCATTGGGTGCCCATTTTTGAAACATTCGGCCTTTCCGCGGCCTTTGAGCATCACGATCACGCTTATAAGCGCACCTATCCTCTTTATCAGGGGCACGTAGATCCTCATGGTGTTCTCTATTTAGGAGATGGGGGGTGGGGAGTCAAACATCCTCGCCGGCCAAAAAGCCCAAAAAAGGTGTGGTATCTAGTCAAAACAGCCAGAGAGCGCCATTTTATTCTGGTGGATGTAAAGGGAAAGGACTGCTATTTCACAGCCATTAATGATCGAGGCCAGGTCATTGACCGTTGTTCCCAACACTTTCACCCTCGTTTACACATTCTCAGAAAATCCCGGCCGCAACCCGGGGTGTCAAAAGAGCCTTGTCCACCCCTTCCGCCAACGTTTCGGTCAGCCGCGAAGCCCCATCTATCCCGTTTTCCTCGTCAACAAAGCTCGCAGAATAACCGGAGTTTTGGGCCGGAAAATCCATCTCATTTTCCGGTCCAAAATCCTGCGTCAAAATAGGAATTCACCCCATGGGCGAATTGTTAATGCGTTATGAGACCTTCAAACTGTAAAGGCTCGTTGCCTAATTCCATATTCAGTTTGACACACACCGTATGAGCTAGCAATTTTCTCCAAAATCGAGAAGC